>CAZKMC010000097.1:7968-9292 GCA_964553485.1 uncultured Comamonadaceae bacterium | reverse complement strand
TCAAAGCATCTGCATTGACATTCCCAACGGTGTCAACTTGCACACCGATATTTCCATTCTTAATAATGGCATAATCAATCACACATCCTTCTGTCTGAAATAACCAGATTCCACCTCTGGAAATAGTGACCTCTTCTACTCCAAAAACACTTTCAAATTCAAAAGGAATTTCTATGCCCCATTGTCCTGGCGTGTGAGCGAATTCAGCCTCAAGCCTATCTCCCTGGAAAACAACTTCATTGTTTAGTTGACCATTGACTTCAAGAACTCCTTTGTAGACATATAGTCCTCCTCCCTTATGACAATAGACCTGTGTTCCTGCGTTAATTGTCAAAGTGCAGCCTTCATCCACCGCCACAATTCCATATATAACATGTGGCTTGTCGGGATTCCACACCGCTGTTGGACAGTCCAATACACTCAATACGCCCAATCCCCCATGGAAATAGGCATTTTGTCCCCAAGCGGCCAATTGAACAACTTGATTATTCCCATTCGTTTCAAACAATATTCTGTCTTCAATTACGAAAGGTAAATTTTGAGTAGATGGATCAATGGTCACTTCAATAAATACCCATAAACTATCATCTGGAGCAATTTCAAGGTTTTCGAAATAATCGCCAGGAAGTCCATCCACATTCATGCGATATGCTGAATTGCTGCCGCCTTCAAGTTCAATCTTACTGATACTGACTGTTTGTGAATTACGGTTGTATAGCTTCAGCGTTTTTGTAGCGCTTCCTAAAGTTGTAAATAAAGTATCAAAAAGCACTGTGTCTGACGAAAACTCCAATTTAGCAGATGGGTCCGTGCTTATCTGATCTTTTTTGCATCCGGCAAATACCGCTATTATAAAGACAGTAGTCAGAAATAAGGAAATGTACTTGTTCATTGAGGCAAAGGTGCAAATAAAATCATCTTCATTGAATACGCAATTGAATGCATAAAATTGTCCAACTGGCAGGGAATAACGAGATTCACTGCATGAAACATAAAGAGCTCCTGACTTTTTTTGAAAATGCCGATGTGAGGATAGCAGGACTGATTGCTGGAATTGGAGAATTGCACCCTTATCATGAACAGGATCTATTTGAAGCAATGATCTCTTCATTGATTAGTCAGCAGCTTTCGACCAAAGCATCGGCCACTATTTTCTCCCGATTTAAACAACATTTCAATGGTATTCTTGATCCTGGAATATTATTGAATACGAGTTTGGAGGAGATGAGAACTCTAGGAATAAGCCGGCAGAAGTGCACATACATTCACGATGTATCAAAACACTTTCTAGAAAAACCTGAAATGTTTGAACAACTGGAAGAGT
>CAZKMC010000097.1:6736-7958 GCA_964553485.1 uncultured Comamonadaceae bacterium | reverse complement strand
AATCAAAGGAGTTGGGCGATGGACAGCAGAAATGTTGCTCATGTTTACACTCCAGCGCTCCGACGTTTTCCCCGTGGATGATCTTGGCATCCAACAATCTATGATCTCACTGTACCAACTCGATTCAAAACCAGCCAAATCTGAACTAATTCAACTTTCAAAGGCATGGATCCCTCAAAGGACTTGGGCATGCATCTACTTATGGAAAAACCGTGATTTAGCTAAATAAAAAAGGCCACATAAGTGGCCTTTTTTATTTAAGATGTTTCTGATAACATTATCCAAGATAAGACTTCAAAATCTTACTTCTAGAAGTATGCTTCAAGCGGCGTATCGCCTTTTCTTTGATTTGTCGGACTCTTTCACGAGTCAAATCAAAACGTTCACCAATTTCTTCCAAAGTCATTGGGTGTTCTCCGTTCAATCCAAAATAAAGGCGGATTACATCAGCCTCTCTAGTGGTTAGTGTACGAAGAGAACGTTCGATTTCTTTTCTCAAAGACTCCGTCATCAACGCTGTGTCTGGTGTGGGAGAATCTCCTGTCTGTAGCACGTCGTACATTGTACTTGAGCTATCATCACCATCCTTTAAAGGCGCATCCATTGAAACGTGGCGACCAGCATTTTTCAATGACTGTTTCACCTCATCTAAGGTCATCTCCAGCACTTCAGCCAACTCGGCTGCTGTTGGAGGACGCTCATATTCTTGTTCCAACTTGGCAAATGCCTTGTTGATTTTGTTGATGGAACCAATCTTATTCAGCGGGAGGCGAACAATACGAGATTGTTCTGCCAACGCCTGCAAAATAGATTGACGAATCCACCAAACAGCGTAAGAAATAAACTTGAATCCTCGGGTTTCATCAAAACGTTGTGCTGCTTTGATAAGACCTAAGTTTCCTTCATTAATCAAATCGGGAAGTGATAATCCCTGATTTTGATATTGCTTGGAAACAGAGACGACAAACCTCAAGTTTGCTTTTGTCAATTTTTCAAGAGCTGCCTGATCACCTTGTTTGATTCTACGAGCTAATTCTACCTCTTCCTCAGCGGTGATGAGATCTACTCTTCCTATCTCTTGCAAATACTTGTCAAGAGAGGCTGTTTCTCTGTTTGTTACCTGTTTGGTAATCTTTAACTGCCTCATGTGCTTACCTCAGGATTTAGTTGGTTTCTTTCTCATAACGTGAAAAATCGGAAACCGTTTGTTAATGTATAATAA
>CAZKMC010000097.1:2386-6726 GCA_964553485.1 uncultured Comamonadaceae bacterium | reverse complement strand
TCAAAAATCATTCCGACAATTAGGCTTCTTGAGAAGGCTCTTTTTGTCCTTCTGGCTTTGGAAGAAGTACTTTTCTTGACAATTTGATCTTGCCAGTTTTTGGATCTCTTCCTACAACCTTGAATTTAACAATTTCTCCTTCTTTAAGAACGTCTCCTACATTAGTGACACGATGCCACTCAAGTTCGGATACGTGGAGCAAACCATCCTGTCCCGGAAGTATTTCAACAAAAGCTCCGTAAGGCATGATGCTCTTAACAGGACCTTCATAGATCTCTCCTATTTCAACAACGGGAGGGAAAACGATTTGCTTGATTTTAGCCACTGCCTTATCAAGGTCTTCCTTGTTAGCTGCAGCAACTTCAACTATTCCTTTTCCGTCTTTTTCGTCAATTGAGATTACAGAGTTGGTATCTGCTTGAATCTCCTGAATGATTTTTCCTCCAGGCCCAATTACAGCACCTATCATATCCGTTGGAATATCGAATGCTACAATTCTTGGAGCGTGAGGCTTATAATCTTCACGAGGAGCAGGCAATGTTTCCAAAATCTTTTCAAGGATATGCAAACGTCCTTCTCTCGCCTGATGCAAAGCTTCAGTCAATAGTTTGAAAGAAAGTCCTTCGATCTTAATGTCCATCTGACAAGCGGTAATTCCTTTCTCAGTTCCAGTGATCTTAAAGTCCATATCTCCCAAGTGATCTTCATCTCCTAGAATATCACTTAAAACGGCATACTTACCAGACTCTTTGTCTGAAATCAACCCCATTGCAATACCTGATACTGCGCGCTTGATTGGCACACCACCATCCATAAGTGCAAGTGTTCCAGCACAAACGGTTGCCATGGAAGACGAACCATTGGACTCTAGAATATCAGAAACGATACGAATAGTATAAGGACAAACTTCATGATCAGGCAAAACTGGCTTCAGAGCTCTTAGTGCCAAGTTTCCGTGTCCTACTTCACGACGAGAAGTTCCACGAAGTGGTCTAGCTTCTCCTGTGCTAAATGGAGGGAAGTTATAGTGAAGCATGAACTTCTCATACTTCTGAATAAGTGCCCCATCTATCATCTGCTCGTCTTTCTTGTTTCCAAGAGTCAGAGTAGTCAATGATTGAGTCTCTCCTCTGGTGAAGATTGCAGAACCGTGTGTGGAAGGCAAATAATCAACTTCCGACCAGATTGGACGGATATCAGTTGGCTTTCTTCCATCCAAACGAACTCCTTCGTCAAGTACTACTCGACGAACAGCGTCCTTTTCAGCGTCATGTGCGTATGTTCCTATTAAGAAACCTACTTCAGCCATTACCTCTTCTGAAAGAGTAGCTGCAAATTCCTGCTTAGCCTCAGTGAAAGCAGCCTTGCGCTCATCTTTTCCTAAACCTGCTTTTGCAATGTCATAATACTTTGAGTACAAAGCGTCATGAACCTTTGATTTGAAAGCTTCGTCATGGACCTCATGACTATATTCTCTTTTCGGTCCTGTTTTACCAGTCATTTCGACTAGCTCAATTTGAACCTGGCAGTGAACTTTGATAGCGGCATGTGCAGCTTCAATGGCCGCAACCATTTCTTCTTCACTTACTTCACTCATTTCACCCTCTACCATAATAATACTATCCATAGATCCAGCAACCATCATTTCGATGTCTGCAGATTCCAGCTCTTTAAAAGTTGGATTGATCACAAATTTTCCGTCAATACGTGCAACACGTACTTCGGAAATCGGACCGTTGAATGGAATGTCTGAAAGCACAAGAGATGCACTAGCAGCTAATCCTGCTAGAGCATCTGGCATGTTGTCCATATCGCTGGACATAAGCTGAATCATCACTTGAGTTTCAGCATGATAATCTTTCGGGAATCTTGGTCTTAATGCTCTATCAACAAGACGCATAGTCAATACCTCTGTGTCAGACGGTCTTGCTTCACGTTTGAAAAATCCTCCAGGGAATCTTCCTGTTGATGCATATTTCTCTCTGTAGTCAAGAGTTAGAGGAAGGAAGTCTGTTCCTTCTCTCGCTTCATAACCTGAGACAGCTGTAGCTAGCAACATCGTATCTCCTAATCTAACCACGACAGATCCGTGGGCTTGTTTAGCCAACTTTCCAGTTTCTAGCGTAATTACTTTGCCATCTCCTAAATCGATGGTCTTGGTGTGTACAGTGTAATTCATTTTTTTCTTTTTCCTACCTTACCTATTGATACCAAAAAGGGCAACTGTCAACCAATTGCCCTTTTGATCGTTATGTATATAACTTTCTTATTATCATTTTATTTACGCAGACCAAGTTCCTTCACAATGGCACGATATCTCTCAATGTCTTTGTGAATTAGATAATCCAATAATTTTCTGCGTTTTCCAACTAGACGAATCAACGAACGTTGAGTGTTGTAGTCTTTTTTATTTGACTTAAGGTGACCAGTCAAGTGACTGATTCTGAATGTAAACATCGCAATCTGCCCTTCTGCAGACCCCGTGTCGGCTTCATTCTTGCCGTGTTCTTTGAAGAACTCTTGTTTCTTCTCTGGTGTTAAATACATGCCAATATCAATTTTGGATGATTCTTATGTATAAGCTGTAAACTTTTTACAGACCGCGAAGGTACGTCTAAAATCCGTAATCTCTAGCTGTTTAGCCCAACATTTTCAAAGAATTACTCATGTAATTTTTGAGGTCCTTTCTCTCCACAATATAATCTAAGAATCCATGCTCCAAAACAAACTCAGACCTCTGGAAGCCGTCTGGCAAGTCCTTTCCAATTGTTTCTTTCACTACCCTTGGACCAGCAAATCCAATCAATGCTTTCGGCTCAGCAATATTCAAGTCGCCGAGCATCGCAAAAGATGCTGTAACTCCTCCTGTTGTTGGGTCAGTGAGCAAGCTGATATAAGGCAAGCCAGCATCAGCTAGCAACGTTAGCTTGGCAGATGTTTTAGCCATTTGCATCAATGAAAGCCCTGCCTCCATCATTCTGGCACCGCCTGATTTTGAAATACAAATGAAAGGGCACTTTTGCTTAATCGCATAGTCGATTGCCCGAGCAATTTTTTCTCCAACTACTGACCCCATTGAGCCACCGATAAAGCGAAAATCCATACATGCAATCACCACTGGAATTCCGTTCATTTCTCCAAACCCAGAACGCAAAGCATCCTTCAATCCGGTTTTTTCCATGGTACTCTTAATCCGGCTGGCGTATGACTTTGTGTCTTGAAATTTCAATGGATCCGCCGATTCCATTTTCGGATTGAGTTCGCGGAATTTTCCTTCGTCAAAAAGGACTTCGAAATACTCGTGAGATCCAATTTTTTCATGATGCGTGCAGTGATTACACACCCAAAAATGCTCTGCATGCTCCAAAGATGTAATCACATTCTTGCAAGCCGGACATTTGTACCACATTCCTTCCGGAATTTCTTTTTTGTCCTTGGACTTCGTGGTAATTCCTGATTTTATTCGCTTAAACCATCCCATAATACAAGCCTTCTTGAATGAGCAAATATAGAAAACCTAACGGGTCAAGCCTTTTTTTTTTGAGCAATGAAACACTCCTCGCGCTACGCGCAAAAAAAATTAAAATGGATAACCGATTCCCAAATTGAAATTCACATAGGGCTTGTAGGTATTCGGCTCGTTTGGAAGTGTTTCAAGGAACTGGACGTATTGCTCTTTAGGCTCCCAGAACCAGCGCTCTCCGGGCACTTTTGCGGGATCTTTCAATTGGGTGGCCACATCCAAACGAAGCAAGAAGAAATCAAAATCTAACCTCGCACCTATTCCACCAGCTACGGCCCATTCACTTAAAAAAGTGTCAAATTCAAGTCGACTTCCAGGCCTCAATTGATCTTCATGAAGCAGCCAGATATTTCCCGCGTCCACAAAAAGTGCACCTTCCAACATATCCGTCAAATTGAAGCGGTATTCCAAACTAGTTTCGAGCTTAACCTCTCCCAGGTTATTGTATGAATAGACGCCAGATAAGTCTCTGTAGGAGCCAGGACCCAGGCTTCTCGGATCCCATGCGCGAATTCCATTTGAGCCTCCACCATAATAACTCTTTGCATAAGGAAGCACGGAAAGATTGGCTCCCGGCCTTCCTACGCCTGTATTCAATCTAAACGCAAGTCGGTTGTTATCATCAAACGTCCTATAATAGCGAAAATCATTTTCCAACTTCCAGTACTGGGCAAACTGAATCCCTTGGATTTCATATCCACCATCAGTATCTGGGCTAACGCCCGAGGAGACAAACCCTAGCCGCAATAAGTTTCCAGCACTTTCAAGACTTATTCGGTTGTAATAATATCGCCTCTGTCTATTGCCTTTTTGATTG
>CAZKMC010000097.1:0-2376 GCA_964553485.1 uncultured Comamonadaceae bacterium | reverse complement strand
TACCTGAAGAAATCAAGTGATTGGAGTAGCTATTAATAAGAAAGTCATCATTCAAAGAAGTCAGCAAATTCTGGAAAGCTTCAGACTTTTCAATACGAATCGTACTCAATTCCCAGATGTCCCAAAAAATTCGTGAACCCTTATTAGGGTTTTCCACAAAGGACGCGCTGTATCTAAATTGGTAGAGTTGACGGTTAAAATCAGGACGATCTTGGTAATTGAAAGCTGCTGAAAGTGTTACAAAAGGGTCATTAGACTTTCTGAATCTATCCAATTTTATTGGGAAGAAATAGGGAAATTCGATGGTCAACTCGGGTCCAATTTCAAAGGTGTTGAACAAGACATTTTCAGCAACTCCAGTACCGATATCCGTTTGGCCTCCGGTTTCTGTAAGCGGTTTTTGGGATTCAATTGCACCCGTTATTCGGAATTCCAAAGCCTCTGAACGGCCAAAGGTGTTTCGATTTTTGAACGACACATTTCCGGATAGTCCGAGCAGTCCATCGCTATTGGTAACTCCTGCCTCTGCTCCTACTGCAAGTTTTTTTCCTCGGTTCAATAAGATGTGACATTCTAACACATGCTGGTTGTTCTTTACTTGGTCTTTCATTTGGATATTCGCAGACTGAAACATGGCTAACTGGCTCAGTTTGCGGTAAGAAAGACTAACTCTATCTTTTTGATAGAGGTCGCCAGTTTTGAATTGCAGGAGATAACTGATTATGTCGGGTTTTACATCCAATTCTTCATTGTACAGAAAGTGAATCCCATCATAGTCCAGAGTGTCATTGAATTCATTGTTGATTTGGCTGGGCTGATAGTCCGTATGAACATAAATCTCGCCTATGAAATATTTGGGGTGAGGCACCATTGCAATCGAATCGGTGCCCAGAACTGCTTCTTTTCTTAGTGGTCGAAAAACCACTTCCATATCCACAACTTGCCCATCAAAGGTCGAATCGGCCAGAAATGTCAGATAATCTTTTGAAAAGGTATAGTAACCTCGATTATTCAAGAATGTAGCGATCCGCGCCCGTTCTTTATCCAACTTTTCAATATCAAAAATATCACCCGATTTGATCTCACTTGTGCGAGAAATCAATTCTTGCCTCGAAGCCAAATCTGGTTGCTTAAAAGCATAAGTAATATTTCGAATTCGATAAGCCTCTCTAGGGGTTATATAGAAGGTTTGCGTTGCACGCAAGGAATCATGACTTAGTTCTATATCAAGCTTTACGTCATTGTCAAAGTAGCCTCTCTTTGCTAAATAGATGGAAATTTGTTTAGCCGACTTTTGAGACAATAGGGTATCGATAGCAACCGGAGGCTCTCCAACTGTGTTGGCCATCCAATCTCTCCAACCGAGAGTATCCCCCCTCATTTCAAACTTTTTAGCAACGCTTGGTTCTTTCCCCCTTTGGGTTTTCCGATCGATTCGATGTTCCCGTTTCCTCTTTTTTCTTTGATGCGTTGCCTCTTGTCTTTCACTATTGACCAGGTTATAAACCCCCAAATTGAATCTGAAAACCAATATCTTTCGGTTAATTCGTTGTTTGAGCACATCTCTCATGTCATCCTCAGCCACGTTGAAAGATGAGGGTGGATTGACAATTTTTATTTTTTGTTTACGAAGGAATACTTGATTTTCGCTGAGCTTTTTCGCTGGATTACACGCCAAGAGTATTGCAAAAGCAAGAAATAGATAAACGATATGTGTAATTCTTCGGATCATTCAGCTCAGGGACAAAATTAGCCCTCTAAAATTTGGGATTTCAGTTATGGTTAGCAAAAGTCGCATAAAGTTTATCAAATCACTACAATTGAAGAAGAACAGGCAAACTGAGGGCCTGTTTGTAGCGGAGGGACAAAAATTAGTCCAAGAGCTTTTGGAATCTGATTGGGAAGTAGAAGAACTGTTGGTTAGTCAAGACCTACGAGATGAATTCCCGAGTGCGGATACTATTTGCAACGGTGCGGACATGTCTCGAATGAGTTCTTTGAAACAAGCACCGGGTGTCTTAGCGGTTGTAAAACAAAAAGAAGTTGCTTTTTCAAATTCAGAAAAGTTCGTTTTTGCCCTGGACGGAATTCGCGATCCTGGAAATCTGGGGACAATCATTCGATGTGCGGATTGGTTTGGCATTCAGAAGATTGTGTGTTCAGAAGATACTGTAGACCTATACAATCCGAAAGTAGTGCAAGCCACAATGGGATCTATTTGGCGAGTTGAAGTCAGTTATGCAGACTTGGGGAAGTTGCTTGAAGCCTCAGACAGAAGCGTTTACGGCTTGGACATGAAAGGCGCTAGTTTGTACGAAACACAATTTGGTGAGGGGATTTTCGTCATCGGGAATGAAAGTCAGGGTATTCGTCCCG
>CAZKMC010000096.1:2229-9781 GCA_964553485.1 uncultured Comamonadaceae bacterium | reverse complement strand
GTGGTGATGGTGACGGTCAGTCCGGAACGCGGCCTGTCGCTGTCGATGGGGGCGGTCGAGCATCTGGCCAAGCCGATCGACTGGCGGCGCTTCACCAATGTAGCCGCCCCAGATACCATTCACATCTAAAGTTGGACGAATAGATGTTCTTTCAGGAACTGAATATCCTTTTTCACCTTCTTCTGCACTTATACCAATGCTTGATTTAAAGTCCTCAAGATTAAAAGGGGCCTTTGCCATTTCAGCTCTCTCAAAGTCGCTCAATTCGAGTACGCCATCATAAAAACCGGGAATAGTAATTTTCTGGTTTTTATCTTTGAGGGAGGCAATCATTTCACAAAGAATGTTGATTGGATTGGGAACTGCTCCCCCGTAAAGGCCTGAATGCAGATCTCGGTTTGGTCCTGTGACTTCCACTTCAAGATAACTAAGTCCTCGCAGCCCAGTTGTGATAGAAGGATGTTCATTTGATAATATGCCAGTATCACTTACCAATACCACATCTGCAGTAAGTAAGTCTCTGTGGTCTTTTAGGAACTGGTCCAGGTGAACAGAACCAACTTCTTCTTCTCCTTCTATCATAAACTTCACATTGCAAGCCAAAGAATTGGTTTGCATCATCGATTCAAATGCTTTGACATGCATGAACATCTGTCCTTTGTCATCACAGGCTCCTCTGGCAAAAATGGCTCCTTCTGGGTGGAGGGCAGTTTTCTTGACTACTGGCTCATAGGGAGGTGAATCCCATAATTCCAATGGATCAGCAGGTTGGACATCGTAATGTCCGTAAACCAGAACCGTAGGAAGTTTGGGGTCTACTACTTTCTCGCCATAGACAATTGGAAAACCCGCAGTTGGCATTACTTCGACATTGTCAGCTCCAGCGGCAATAAGGCTTTCCTTTACTGCATCCGCAGTACGAAAAACGTCCTGACTAAATGCTGGGTCTGCGGACACAGAAGGAATGCGCAATAGATTCAATAATTCTTCTAAAAATCTGTCCTTGTTTTCTTGGAGATAGGATGTTGTATTCATGCTTAATATTTGGAAACGCAAGGTAGCCAATCATCTACATAATCATGGCAACCAAATGAAGGAAGTCATTCGATAATCTCAAAAGAAAAATCATTCTGGAAATGAAACTGCTTCCTCAATTAGTAATTACATCTATATTTGCGCGTTGCATGAAACTGTCATTTGACAATACGGAAATCGCTTTCCAGCATAAGAACAAAGGTGCTTTAAGAAAGGCATATACCTTGTTCAAAATGCTTGGCTCCTCTCTATTTGTAAGTATTGGAAAAGGCTTGTTGAACTTGGCTTTATTTCTTCACTTTCCCATCAAATGGGCGGTTAAGCCCACCATTTTTGCACAATTCTGTGGAGGTGAGACCATAGCTGAATGTGCTAGTACCACTAAGATTCTTGACGATCGCAACGTTGGAACCATTCTCGATTATTCTGTTGAGGGAAAAGAAGACGAAGAAGATCTTGATTCCACATGCGAAGAAATCAAACGCACTGTGCAAACCGCTCACAACAACCCGCATATTCCATTCTGTGTTTTTAAAGTCACTGGTGTAGCTCGTCTTGGCCTCCTAGAAAAGGTCAATGAAAAAAAACAACTCACTGAGTCTGAAGTCAGAGAATTTGAGAGAGTAAAAGAGCGCGTAGAATCTATCTGTAAGTTGGCCGCATCCACTGGGACACCCGTTTTTATTGATGCAGAAGAAAGTTGGATGCAAGATGCAATTGACGGATTAGCTCAAGAAATGATGATGCGTTATAACACCTCAGCGTGCATCGTTTATACCACTGCTCAACTTTATAGGCATGATAGGTTTGAATTTATCAAATCATCTGCGGCCGAGGCAAGAGAACGCGGCTACTTCTTTGGTATTAAGCTAGTTAGAGGGGCGTACATGGAAAAGGAAAGAGACCGGGCAGAAGATCTAGGCTACACCTCTCCTATTCAACCCACAAAAGCAGATACTGATCGGGACTTCAATAACGCATTGCGTTTTTGTGTACAAAATCTAGATGTCGTTTCTATTTGTGCTGGCACACACAATGAAGAGAGTTCGATGTTACTTGCTGAGTTGATCGAACAAAGCAAAGTTGAACGCAACGATGCAAGAGTTTATTTTGCTCAATTATTTGGCATGAGCGATCATATAAGCTTCAACTTGAGTGACGCCGGTTATAATGTAGCGAAGTACGTGCCTTATGGACCAATCCGGGAGGTAATGCCTTATTTAATCCGAAGAGCAGACGAGAACACCTCTGTCAAAGGACAAACAGGCAGGGAACTGAATCTTATCCTAAAGGAGCTTCATCGTCGAAAAGGAGTTTCGCTTGGGTAAACTCACCAGTTTGCGGTCATTTTTCCACAGTAAAATTACACCTCCATTTTCTTTTGTTCTGACTATCAATAATTTACCTTTAGGACATGGTTATGACATTGTATTCTCTGAACTAATATGGAAACCTATGAAAAAAGCCATCTTATTTTTCGGAATTCTCACCATGACATTTTCGCCTTCTTTGGCAAACTCAAATGACAACCCCATTGAAACTCTTTCAAAAAAGAAGTGCATCAGCTTACTGAAGAAGCATCAGAAGCGAGGGTGCTTGTTTTGACAGAACGCCTTGAAGCCTTCCAAACTATTGAAATCGAAAATTGGGAAAGAACTGAGCACAGAGCAATGAAAAGAGAAGTGCGAGACATTCAAAAAGAATTGAAAGCACATAATGTAGGTATCTAAATCAATGGAAGTGCTTTGCTAATTATCATCTTGCTAATCATTATCCTCTAGAAATACTCCTCGCGACCTAACCTTAAATTTTGACTACGCTCACGACTTGAGTTCCCAATGAAGTCTCAAGCTTGATAAAATAGCGGCCAGCCGCCTCGGAACCTAGCCAAATAAGCTGGGTTTCTTTGTTCCAAGTTCCTTCCTGAACCAATTTTCCGGCCTGGTTGAATATCTGTACTTCGGCGATTGTCACACCTGGCTCCAATGCCACAGACACCCATGATGTGGTGGTTGGATTAGGAAAGGCCAATGGCTTAGGAGAAGTAGGTTGAAGCTGTGTGTTTGAAACTATCTGGGTTAATTTAACCACAACTGGCTCTTGATCTGTTGATTCAAACATCGATTTGAAAGCATCAATTTCTGGAGTCGAGTCTTCGAACATCTCATCTACCCATCTTGGGGGTACACTTTGATACCAAAGTGTAGCTTCCGCTTTTAAATCACCAGAATAACCATTCAATGCAACGCGGTATTCAATCTGGTCTTTTCCGTTCAATCCTTCATTAAAATTGATATCATTCAATACGGCGCCTGCCATCAATGTGGTGTCGTAAATTGGGATGTCATTCCTAAAGCCACGGGGCACTAGCCGATTGTCTTTCAGTGGGTAAAATGCTCTTTCAAGGATGGTTGTCGGTTGATCTGCAACATCTGCAATCACTGTTTCATAAATCTGTACTTGATCTTCCGTTCTGATGACATCCCAGTGAGGTTCAAAGAGGGGGTCTCTTGAAGGAATCCGATGATCCTGATCATAACCGCCACTATGAAAAAGTGGAGAATCATCTTCCTCGCGAAGCAAAAACTCCACCATAGCCAAACGAGCAGGATAACCACTTGGGAATTTGTGTCCGGCCAGGTTTTCAAGATTCAAACTGAAGTATGCAGTATCATCCTCCGTCTTAAAATGCACCAACTCCATATTAACGGTTTGTTGCTGCAATTGATTGATAGTGCGCTGGATGGTGGCGTTGTATTGCTCGTCTGAAGCGCTAACACCAAGCTCTTCTTTGTTGTTTTGCATCAAGCGCAACATGAATGAATTTCCACCTACAAAATGATGCTCGCCAAACAATTGTGGAAAAAGCCAGTTGGGCTGGTCAGAAACGATAACTCCGCCCTCTACCCGGGGCATGTGGCAGGTCTGGCATTCGGTGTTTTCAGCTGGATAATCGCTGTTCAACCACTCGTGGTAAGTGGCTTGTTCAAAGAATGTATTGTCTATCGGATTGCCTTCCAAATCCAATGTTTGGGTAAAAAGACTGTGGCAAGAAGCGCACAATTCGGATTTAGAAATATGTTCGCCGTACACTGGTATAAAACCACTTTGTCCGCTCATGAGTCCATCCCATGGATTGTCAAACGGGCCATAGGCGATATTCTCCTCGGCAAAAGGCAGGTCTCCATTAACTCTGTCATCTAAATTATCGTCCTCAATCCGGTGACAGCCCATGCACCCAACACCATCTAAGCCAAGCTCACTTTCTTCCAGATCAGACATGTCGAAATGAGTTGCCCCAGACAATGTAGCCTCATAATGACCTTGAGGAGCATGGCAAGTAGCGCATGTATTTTCAATTTCCAGTTGATGTTGAGGAGCTTTTAGTACCTCGTGACTCACCTTGGCTTTCCAAAAAGGATCTCTTGCGGCATTGGCCATCATTGTAGCTTGCCAATGGGTTACTACGCTGACATCTTCTCCTTCTGCGTTGATATTGGCGAGTCCTTCATCATTTGGTCCGTGGCAATTGACACAGTTACCAGAGGCGGTGAACCACTCTCCTTCGAATGTACTGAGATCAGCCATTCTATAGGCCCATTGGGCACCTTTGGAATGGTATCCTCCTTCGGTAGAAGTGAAGGCTGAAAACACCAAAAGGACTCCCAGACACATCAGGAGTGAAAGAATGAAAGGATGACGAACTAGTCTCAATTGATTGCTGGCTTATCTTTGCACATTATTAATCACAACCTTTCTGTTCGAGAATTGTTGGATTGATGCGAAATTAAGTTCAATTTTCCGGATTGCCTTGGCAAAGCGCCAAAGACATTTGCAATTGTTGGGAAGGAAAAGAAAGAATCATGCGTTGGATATTTCTCATATATATTGGTTTAATCGCGGTAAGCGCGGCAGCTCAGCCAACTGAGGTTTTTGCCGACCGTTTGACCTATGTGAATGAGCCCATTCAAGTCTTGAGTGCTCCAGGAGATCCTTCTGACAGAATATTCATTGCCTGCCATGACGGCAAAATCTGGATTTTTGAAAATGGAGCTTTGCATGCCTCCCCTTTCCTTGATCTTGGTCCAGATGGAATTGACGTGGTGGATTATGGAATTATGAGTGAACAAGGCTTGAATGGAATTGCCTTTGACCCTGATTACCAAACAAACGGATATTTCTACGTGGTCTATAACGGTTATACTCCCGATGGAGAGGGAAATCTGATTGACGAACGAATTGTCTGTTTTGAAAGAGACAATGATAACCCTGACCAAGCCAGTCTTGCTACTTGGTATAATGTGTTGACCCTTGAAGAACCAGACCGCGGTCATAACGGCGGACAGTTGCACCTAGGGCCAGATGGTCATTTCTATTTCAGCACGGGTGATGGCGGAAGCACTGGAACCGGAGTGCCTGGCGGTGGAAGCGGTGGAGACGATCACGGACCAATTGGGAATGCGCAATCTTTGGCCACATTGCTAGGGAAAATGCTTCGAATTGACTTACACGGAATGGAACCATACACCATTCCGGAGGACAATCCTTTTGTGGGAGATCCCGATGCATTGGATGAAATTTGGGCGTATGGTTTCCGCAATCCTTGGCGTTGGTCATTTGACAGAGCTACTGGCAATAAATTCATAGGTGATGTGGGAGAAGTTGACTGGGAAGAAATAAGCTTTGAGGCTGCTGACAGTGAAGGCGGGCTGAATTTCGGTTGGCGACTCAAAGAAGCATTCATGTGCTATGAGCCCACAGAAGACTGTGACCCGGAAAATATTACCACAGAACCCGTTTTTGCGTATCCGCACTCCAATGGGTTGTGCAGTGTCATTGGTGGTGTCACATACAGAGGTGAACAAATCCCCACGCTTCAGGGCTATTTCATCTTTGGAGACGCTTGCGGATTTGAAGACATTCAGTTCTGGGCAATGTCTGCAGACGACGGCAACTTTACTACTGCCCCTATCACTATTACCGTTGACGGCGGTTTTGTTCCTTGGGATGAAGGTCGATTTGCATTTGGAGAAGACAACGATGGAGAAATTTACGTGTGTACCAGATTGGCAATCTATAAGCTAGCGTATGACGTAGACAATCCTATTGCCCCAACTGAAGTAGATTTTCTTTTGGGTCCTAATCCAGCTAAAAACGTACTGAATATTCAATTACCTCAGGGAGGAGAAATGAATGGCATCGTCATCATTGACGCTTTGGGCAGGGAAGTGATGAATGAGCCATTTGAAACCGGGGTAGAATCCAAGCAGCTAGAAGTGTCTCAATTAGCCAGTGGGACGTATGTGGTGAAAGTCTGGTTCAATGACCTTTCAACAACGCTCACACAAAAATTGATTATTCAGAAAGACGAATAATTATTCGCAGTGGCAGGAAGCAGACTGATCTAACAAAGCGAATTCAAGCACCACACTAGCAGTATCCAGCATCTGGAAATGCGCTTCAAACGCAGGACCAGAATCCTCATCATATTCCACTATATAAAGAAAAGGCTCTTCGTGCACTTCACTTTTGCTAAAGCGTACATTTCCAAATTGACGAATGCTGTCTATTTGGGTCTCACGAATATTCATGCAACGCATCTGGCATGCTGCATGCTCTGAAATATGACAAGGCTGATCTGAAAGCCGGTCCAAAACGCGCTGGTTTGGCAACCATCCACTGCAACTTCTGTTGCTAAACATCATTACCGAGAGCAAAACACCAATGAATACTCCCACCATGTACCGGGATAGTCGTTGTTTGAATTTCATAGAGCAAATGTCGTTAAGTCCTTCATTTAAACAGCATAAACCCGAGAAAGTTTTTCTGATGATCAGACTTCAAGGCATTCAATTCTCGTTGCCATTGCAGATAGATTCTGAAAACATGTTAATGCCATGGTTTCAGTAGCAAAGATTACACTAGGTGGACAGAAAATGCCCTATTTTTGGGCTTCTATGATTCAGTGCGAACAACTTAAATTTCAATATCCGGGGGGACCTTCCTTCAATTTTCCCTCTTTCAAATGTGAGGACAACAGTTCATTGTTGCTCCTGGGAGAAAGCGGGACTGGTAAAACCACCTTGCTTCATTTGTTGGCTGGGCTCTTAAAACCCACATCGGGTAAGATTATTTTGGGCGAAACGGCGATTTCCACTTTGAATAACAAAGAATTGGATCATTTCAGAGGACAACACATTGGCATTGTTTTTCAGACTTCTCATTTTGTAAGTAGCCTTAATGTAGAGGACAATCTGGTTCTTCCACACTTTCTCAGCGGCGTTCCGGTGAACCGTGAAAAGGCCAGGATGATCATGAAAAGATTAAACCTGAGTCACAAAATGTATGAGTCCACTAAAAACCTCAGCATTGGAGAACAGCAGCGCGTGGCCATTGCAAGGGCTTTGGTTAACGACCCAGACATGATATTGGCGGATGAACCTACCTCTGCTTTAGACGACAAAAACGCCAATGAAGTAATGGACTTGTTGGAAGAGCAAGCAAGAATTTCAAAAGC
>CAZKMC010000096.1:0-2219 GCA_964553485.1 uncultured Comamonadaceae bacterium | reverse complement strand
GCCTCACTAATTATTGTGACGCATGATCAAAGACTGAAAGATCGTTTCACCCAAACTGTTGAGCTATGAACCTTCTGAAAATTGCTTGGAAGAACATAGTCTTCAAACCGCTAAATACCACCTTGAGCTTGGTGCTTTTGAGTTTTGGAGTGGGCATAATTTCATTGCTGCTTTTGCTGGAAGTACAGCTTCAAGAACAGTTTGACAGAAACATCAAGGACATCGATATGGTGCTAAGCGCCAAGGGTAGCCCCTTACAAATCATCCTTGCTAATGTCTATCACATTGATGCACCTACGGGCAATATCAAATACTCAGATGCACGCAGGGTAATGAAGCACCCATTAATTGAACAAGCTATACCCCTCGCCTATGGCGACAATTATAAGATGTTCCGGATTGTAGGCACCGAGCATAGTTATCCAGAACATTATGAAATGGACTTGGATGAAGGAGTACTTTGGTCTGCACCTTATGAAGTTACGGTGGGTGCCAACGTGGCCCAATCTCTGGATTTAAAATTGGGCGACACCTTTCATAGCGCACACGGACTGCAAGACGAAACGGACGTCCA
Organism: uncultured Comamonadaceae bacterium; assembly: GCA_964553485.1. Classification (GTDB taxonomy): domain Bacteria; phylum Bacteroidota; class Bacteroidia; order Flavobacteriales_D; family Sanyastnellaceae; genus CAZKMC01. The sequence continues at coordinate 1,645 of CAZKMC010000096.1, read as the reverse complement.
CGCAGACCACAACTTCAAAGTGGTTGGTATTTTCGAAGCAAATGGAACCGTGATAGATCAACTCATACTTACCGCCATTGAAAGCATTTGGGGAGTGCATGATCATGCGGGTGAAGAAGTAGATCCAGAGGACCGGCCAGAAGATGAGATCACGGCTGTATTGCTCAAGAAAAAGAACCCTTTGGCGCTAGTTACCCTGCCTAACACTATCCGAGATACCAATATGCAGTTGGCTCTCCCAGCAATTGAGATCAACCGTTTGACGCAGAATTTCGGGATTGGTATAGCGACTTTGAGAGGTATAGCTGTTCTTATCATGTTCATCTCTTTTATCAGTGTGTTTATTTCATTGTACAACTCCTTGAAGGAACGCAAATATGAACTTGCATTGATGCGAACCATGGGAGGCACAAGGGCCGTACTTTTCACATTGATTCTGTTGGAAGGTCTTCTTATGGTCTTTGGTGGAATATTGATAGGCCTTTTGATTAGCCGATTGGGCTTGTACTTCTTGTCCAATGTCATGGAAAATCAATTCCATTACTCTGTAGCCAATATGGGAGTTTTATCAGGTGAACTTTGGCTCGTTTTGATCACTATCTTTGTAGGGATATTGGCATCGTTCTTGCCTGCATTGAAAGCAGTACAAATGGACATTTCCAAAACATTATCAGATGGGTAAATTCAGAAAAGCAATAGGAATATGTATGGTGGTTTTGACTGTGGCGGCGTTGAACTTAAGTTCAGCTTGTGACCCCGGATCCGTTACCGCAGCTCCTCTTGTTGAAGTGGCAAAAGCCAGGCCGTCAGTTGATTTGTTCAACTCAGAACCTTCTGAAATTTCAAATGTTCCTCTCAAGGAGTTGACTTGGAAATTGCTTGCAGATGTGGAATTCAAAGACATGTACATTGAAGAACTGGATGCTTATTATTGGCAGCCAACTTTTGGTGCAGCAGTAAAAGCAATGGAGGGACAAGAAGTCTACATTACTGGTTATATCATTCCTGTAGACTATGACGAGGACTTCTATGTACTTTCTAGATATCCATTTGCCAACTGTTTTTTCTGTGGAGGAGCTGGTCCGGAATCTGTAGTAGACTTGAGGTTCAAATCAAAGTCGCGCACTTACAAAACGGATGAACGCCTTACCTTCAAAGGCAAGCTCAAACTGAACAAAGACGATGTCTACCAGATGAATTACATTCTGGAAGGTGCTCAAGAGCACACGCCTTAATTAGGCTCTCACATTCATTTCACTTTTTGATTATCTTTCCTTCCCATGAAGGAAAACCAAGATTGCGCGCATTGCCACGCTGAGCTCGTTGGTAGTTTTTGTCATGTCTGTGGTCAAAAGCAGATCACCACCAGATTTACTGTTAAGCGCATGTATTCAGATATACTTGCTAGTCTTACCAATCTCGAAAAAGGCTTCCTTCACACTTTCAAAGCCCTTTTAGTTTCACCTGGAAAAGTCATCAATGGATACTTAAACGGAGACACTGCAGCCATATTCAAGCCGTTTCGATACGCATTCATTTGGGCCACTATTTAGCATCCTGATTTCTTTGTGGTTGGGAATTTTCGAAATCCAACAAAGCGAGATGCAATCTTTGGTCAATACGGAACAAACAGCAGAGCTGTTTG
>CAZKMC010000095.1:8838-9829 GCA_964553485.1 uncultured Comamonadaceae bacterium | reverse complement strand
AGCTATCAGGAAACCGCTCATATTAGGGAACAAGTCTTACAAAGACATCACGGATGACGTGATTGGACCTATTGAAGGGGCAGCACCAAGAGGATGGAAAATCCTTATCACTATTTCAGGGTTAGTAGCTCTTTATGGTGTAGGGTGCATCATGTACCTAATTGGAACCGGAATCGGAGTTTGGGGTCTTAATAAGACCGTTGGTTGGGCCTGGGACATTACCAACTTCGTTTGGTGGGTTGGAATTGGTCACGCTGGTACTTTGATCTCAGCTGTATTGTTGTTGTTCCGTCAAAAATGGCGGATGGCGATTAACCGTTCTGCTGAGGCGATGACCATTTTTGCAGTAATCATGGCGGCAGTCTTTCCTGGAATCCACATGGGTCGTCTATGGGTTGGTTATTGGGTGTTCCCTCTTCCTAATCAATTTGGTTCTTTGTGGGTCAACTTTAACTCTCCTCTTCTCTGGGATGTGTTTGCGATTTCTACTTATTTCTCTGTTTCACTTGTATTCTGGTACATCGGGTTGATTCCGGATTTTGCAACAATCAGAGACCGACTGGTAAAACCACTTCCAAAGAAGATCTATGGAATTTTGGCTTTTGGTTGGAGTGGAAGAGCTAAGAACTGGACAAGATTCGAGGAAGTTTCATTGGTATTGGCTGGTATTGCTACTCCACTTGTATTCTCAGTTCACTCGATTGTATCAATGGACTTTGCTACCTCGGTAATTCCAGGGTGGCACACCACGATTTTCCCGCCGTACTTTGTTTCTGGTGCAGTATTCTCAGGATTCGCAATGGTATTGACGCTCATGTTAATCATGCGCAAGACCATGAAGCTCGAGAGCTACATGCACGTAAAGCATGTGGAGTATATGAACATTGTAATCATTGTTACAGGTTCTATTGTTGGGGTAGCTTACCTTACTGAGTTGTTCATCTCTTGGTATTCAGGTGTAGAATATGAATCATACGCATTCATTAATAGG
>CAZKMC010000095.1:0-8828 GCA_964553485.1 uncultured Comamonadaceae bacterium | reverse complement strand
ATTGGATCATGATGACATGTAATGTGATTAGCCCGCAGTTGTTCTGGTTCAAGAAAATTAGAACAAGCCTTACTGCCACTTTCATCCTTTCCATTGTGGTGAACATAGGAATGTGGTTTGAGCGCTACGTAATTATCGTGACTTCTCTTCACAGAGATTACAACCCATCATCTTGGGGAGAGTTTCACGCAACGAGCATTGATATTGGAATTTTCATTGGAACGCTTGGAATCTTTTTCACTTTGTTCCTGCTTTTTGCAAGATATTTCCCAGTATTGGCTTTAAATGAGTTGAAGTCGATCTTGAAATCATCAGGTGAGAATTACAAGAAATAAGAAAAGAAACGAGCATTAACGATTCGATATATACCATGGCGAAGAAAGTATTGCACGCAATGTATGACGACGAGGAGAAGCTGATGCATGCAGCTAAGCATGTTGTAGCAAAAGGTGTGCGCGTCAAAGAAGTTTATTCTCCATTTCCAATTCACGGATTGGACCCAATTATCGGTGTCAAAAGAACCCGTCTGGCAATTGCTGCATTTATGTATGCAACAGGCGGTACTTGTTTGGCTCTTTTGGGAATGTGGTACTTCATGATTAGTGATTGGCCAATGAATATTGGAGGTAAACCAAACTTTAGTTTGATTCAAAACCTTCCCGCATTTGTACCTGTAACTTTTGAGTTCTCGGTGCTTTGTGCAGCTCATGGTATGGCAATCACCTATTTCTTGCGAAATGGAACGCTACCGGGAATGCCTGCAAGTAATCCAGATCCAAGAACTACAGACAATATGTTTGTTATGGAGATTACGACAGATCAAAATCACGACCATAGCTCTGAAGACCTAGAAGGAATGTTGAAGGCCACAGACTTGGTTGAAATTAGTGTCAAAGACTACGAATAAGAAAGATTGAACATGACTCGATATATTCACATAGCTCTTTACGCATCCGGTTTGGTTCTCCTGGGATCATGTATGTCGGACGAAAATAGCCCTGGATTGGAATACATGCCAGACATGTACCGTTCACCGGCCATTGAAGCTTACGTTGATTACGGACAAGATCCCTATCACTTTACAGAAGAAAAAGCCCAAGCCCAAAGAAATACCCCATCAGCGCGCAAGCCAGTTCCTGGAACTATTGCATACACTGGTGAAATGGGAATGACCTACGGTATGCCTTACCAATACCCAAATACACCTGAGGGATATGAAGCAGCTGGAGTGGCATTGACTTCTCCAATGCCCACAACTCAGTTGAACATTGAAACAGGTCAAGAGGTCTACACCAAGATGTGTTCGCATTGTCATGGAGTTGAAGGAAAAGGAGACGGAGCAATTTCTAAAAACGGCTTTATTTTGGGTATTCCTGATTATTCAGGAAAACTGAAAGACCTGTCAGTTGGAAAGATGTACCACACATTGCAATATGGTAAGGGATTGATGGGCTCACATGCTTCTCAATTGAGCCAGAAAGAACGTTGGCAAGTGATTCAGTACGTACTGGTTCTTCAAAACGGAGGCACGATGCCTGAGTTTGATGCTGACGGAAACGTGATGACTGGAGCTCAGGCACCAGAGGCATCTACTGAATCAGAAAATAGTTAAGAATAATAGACATTTATAAGTCCTTAATCATGGAATTCAAATTCACCGGAAAACTCAAAACCATCACTTATGTCCTCATGGCCATAGGAGTGTTGGCATTGGTAGTCGGATTTGTGTTTGACCATTCACACGGTCACCAGCGCTGGTGGTCCAATCTGTTGATCAATGGTTTCTTCTTCCTGGCAATTGCGCTGGGAGCACTGTTCTTCTATGCTTTGCAATATGCTGCGGAAGTTGCATGGTCTGCACAGCTAAAAAGAATTTTTGAGTCCATGTTCGCTTACATTCCAATTGGAGGACTTGTTATTATTGTTGTCTTGCTTGCAGGATACTTGCACCAACATCACTTGTATCACTGGATGGATGATTCCCTTTATCATGAATACATGATTGAAGCAGGAGATAATGAAGTCACTTATGTGGATACTATGGAAGCTGGGGCAGTGGCCAATCCAAACTATGATGAACTAATAGACAACAAAGGAGCTTATTTCAGCGCGCCATTCTTCTGGGGACGCACATTAGCATACCTAGCGACATTTATTATTTTTGCACGCTTGTTTAGAAAGTGGTCGTTGGAAGAAGATAGAAATCCAAGTATTGGATTGCACTACAAACAATACAGAAGAGGAGCATTGTTCCTTGTGTTCTTTGCTGTATTCTCATCCACATTATCATGGGATTGGTTGATGTCGATTGACACGCACTGGTTCAGCACACTATATGGATGGTACGTATTCTCTGGGATGTGGGTGACATGCATGATTTTCGCACTTGTTCTCACACTCTATTTAAGAGGGAAAGGAATGATGCCGCATATCAATGATTCACATATCCATGATTTAGGAAAGTGGATGTTTGCCATCTCTATGTTATGGAGCTACCTGTGGTTTAGCCAGTTCATGTTGATTTGGTACGCAGATATTCCCGAGGAAGTGATCTATTACGTGACACGTTTTGAGCACTATAAAGTGCCTTTCTTGATGACTTTTTTCATCAATTTTGCCGTTCCTTTCTACTTTTTGATGGCGAGAGATGCAAAAAGAAACCCGAAATTTTTGGTGCCGGTAGCCTTGATTATTTTTGCCGGACACTTCCTAGATGTTTATCTATTGGTAACTCCGGGAACAATGTTCAGTCATGGTGAGTTTGGTTTGTTGGAAGTTGGAATGTTCTTAGGCTTTCTTGGTCTGTTCACCTTTGTGGTGTTGCGCAAGTTGGCTCAGGCACCACTTATTCCAGTTAACCATCCTTTCCGCGAGGAGAGCGAACATTTACATATTTAAAGAATTACGAACAGCGTATAATAAGAAGACCCAATGAAATTGCTGATTCTGCTGGTTGTTGTTATAGGTGTCATTGCGATCGCCCAGCTAGCCAAAGTGTATGAACTTACGGCTAAGTTGAGAAAGACACGTGAGGAAGATATTTCCTTTGCAGACAACCGCCTAAATGCCAACTTATGGATGATTTTCATGGTGGTCTTTTATGCATCCACAATCTTCCTGTATATCAGGTATGGTAATTATTTGCCCGTATCCGCTTCTGCGCATGGTGAAGATGTTGATGCTTTAATGAGCTTCAATATCATTCTGATCACGGCCATGTTCTTTGTCGTGAATACAATGCTTTTCTATTTTTCTGCAAAGTATTATTACCGCAAAGACCGTAAAGCAAAGTTCTTTCCTCATGACAACAAGCTGGAGATGATTTGGACAATCATCCCGTCAATTGTGCTTGCAGTAATCATTATTTACGGATTGCGCACATGGAATAATATGACGGGTCCCGCTTCACCAGATGCACTTCGAGTAGAAATTTATGGAAAGCAATTCGACTGGACGGCAAGGTATGCTGGAGAAGACATGGAATTCGGTTTGGCTGATTATAACCTTATCACTCCTACGAATCCACTTGGCATAGTAACAGCCCAAGGCGTAGCAGAGAGTCTTGCTGAAATCGACACAAAAATTGCAGCTCTACAAGATGAACTTACATTTGAGCTTGGACATATTCAAGATAGAATCGATGAGATCAACGCCCAGATAAATGAACAGGATGATCATGGGCATTCTGGTCATGATGAGCATGCCGAAGAAGATCACGGAGATCATGGACATGGTTCCTCTAAAGAAGAATTAGAAAGCCGCATTGCTGAGCTTGAGGAGATGAAAAACTCAACCAAAGCTTCCGTATTGTCTGAAGTAGCCTATGAAGCTAAAGAGGACAAACTATATAGGCTGAAGCGTCATAAGCAAAGAATCCTAGACGTAGAACGTTTTGATTATACAGATGGAACCAATGCTTGGGATGCTGGTAAGGATGACAACGTTGTCAAAGGAGAATTTCACCTCCCACTTGGAAGAGAAGTTGAATTTGTTTTCCGTTCAAGAGATGTGATTCATTCTGCATACATGCCACACTTTAGAACTCAGATGAACTGCGTTCCAGGAGTGCCTACTAGGTTCAAAATGACTCCAACTATTACCACGGATAGCATGCGTATGGTGATGGATGACCCTGAATTTAATTACATATTGCTTTGTAACAAGGTTTGTGGAGCGGCTCACTTTAACATGCAAATGAAAGTGATAGTTGACACTCCTGAGCAGTACGAGGCTTGGATCAAGAAACAGAAAACATTCTTTGTGGCAGAACCCCCAGAAGATACAGAGCAGACTGATCCTGCAACTGAAGAGAATGTTGAAACCGCTGAAACTTCAACCGAGACGGCGGTGTTGTTAGATTAAGAACAAAAGAAAAGAAATTAGAAGCAATGGCTGCACACGCACATCATCACGAAGAAAGCTTCATCTCAAAGTATGTATTCTCGCAAGATCACAAGATGATCTCGAAGCAGTTCCTTACTACGGCTATTGCCATGGGAATAGTTGCGGTGATGCTTTCAGTATTCTTCAGATTGCAACTCGGTTGGCCGGGTGAATCTTTCGGAATTTTAGAAACATTTCTAGGAAAATGGGCTCCTGATGGAGTTCTTGATAGAAATGCCTACTTGGCTCTGGTAACCATCCATGGAACGATCATGGTCTTCTTTGTATTGACCGGTGGATTGTCTGGTACGTTCTCTAACCTCCTCATTCCTTTGCAAATTGGTGCGAGGGATATGGCCTCCGGCTTCCTGAACATGCTGTCTTACTGGTTCTTCTTTGTGTCCAGTGTCATCATGATTGCATCTCTATTTGTTGAAGGGGGTGCGGCATCTGGCGGATGGACAGTATATCCTCCTTTAAGTGCCTTGCCACAAGCAATGCCGGGTTCTGGAACAGGAATGACACTCTGGCTGATTTCAATGGTATTGTTTGTTGTGTCTTCGCTCCTAGGAGGTTTGAATTACATCGTTACAATTATCAACCTGCGAACTAAAGGAATGAAAATGACTCGTCTGCCTTTGACGATCTGGGCATTCCTTGTGACTGCTATTCTTGGAGTTTTGAGTTTCCCTGTTCTCGTATCATGTGTGGTGCTGTTAATCATGGACCGTTCAATGGGAACAGCATTCTACTTGAGCGATATCCACATTGGTGGCGAAGCATTGGACGTAACTGGAGGCTCTCCTATTTTGTACCAACACTTGTTTTGGTTCCTAGGTCACCCAGAAGTATATATCGTTCTTCTGCCTGCTTTGGGAATCAGTTCGGAAATTATCTCTACCAATTCGAGAAAGCCAATCTTTGGCTATCGTGCAATGATTGGTTCAATTCTCGCTATTGGTTTCCTCTCTTTTATTGTTTGGGGTCACCACATGTTTGTTACAGGTATGAACCCATTCATTGGGTCAGTATTCGTGTTCACCACTTTATTGATTGCTATTCCGTCTGCAGTAAAAGCATTTAACTACATCACTACATTGTGGAAAGGGAATATCAAGTTCACCCCTGCTATGTTATTTTCAATCGGATTGGTTTCGACATTCGTAACAGGTGGACTAACAGGAATTATCCTTGCGGATTCAGCCTTGGATGTGAATGTGCATGATACCTACTTTGTAGTTGCCCACTTCCACATTGTAATGGGTCTGTCTGCCATCTTTGGCATGTTGGCTGGAATCTATCATTGGTTCCCTAAGATGTTTGGCAGAATGATGAATACCAAAATGGGTTATGCCCACTTCTGGTTGACACTCGTATGTGGTTATGGCGTTTTCTTCCCAATGCACTTTGTTGGAATGGCAGGTGCTCCTCGTAGATACTATGACTCCAGTAATTTTGAATTCTTGGATTGGGTGATGGACTTGCAACCAATCATTTCAACATTCGCAATTATTGGGGCCGCTGCTCAGCTAATCTTCCTTTTCAATTATTTCTACTCGGTGTTCAGAGGCCAAAAAGCTTCTCAAAACCCTTGGGAGTCAAATACGTTGGAATGGACAACTCCGGTAGAACACATGCACGGAAACTGGCCAGGAGATTTGCCTGTTGTTCACCGTTGGCCATATGACTACAGCAATCCAGCTTATGAAGAAGATTTTGTTCCTCAAACTGTGCCTTTAAAGCCAGGTGAAGAAGAACATTAATCCATTCTAAATAGAGAATTAGATGTCCGTATCTTAGCTTAGTGAGCTGGATACGGACATTTTGTTTTTTATGCTTTTGGTGCTTTTTGAGTTCACTATACTCTGCTCATGCTCAACCGCCTACTATCACGGATACGCTGCGGTCATTTTTAGAGATGTCGCCAAGATTGATGGCCAATTTTGATACCCGTCATACTTTTATCTCAGGTCGGCCGGCAACTACCTGGGGTGTGAAAGTGGGGCTTAAACACGGCAAACGAATTCAATACGGAATAGGAGTTCATTGGCTCAGGCATGGCTTTGAAAAACAAATTGAGCGTGAAGAACAACCGGCCGAACTGCGCCTGGCCTATGTGGCTCCCTTCTTTGAATACAATTTTATTTACAGAAACAATTGGGAGGTAGCAATTCCGCTAAGGATAGGAATTGGCAGAAGTAAATTAATTCATCTGCCATTTGAGGGAGATCCCACAGATGGTGATCATGGAATGATCATGTTGTATGAACCTGCGATGTCTGCTAAATACAAATTCCTAAATTATTTTGGAGTTGGCGCCGCGGTGGGATATCGATTAATGCTGGTGAATAACCGTAAAATTGATCAGCAGTTCACAGCTCCAACATGGGGATTGTTGTTTTCTGTGGATTTGGGGAGTATGTATGCTGATCTCTCGCATCCTTAATTTGTAACTTTGGCAGAATCTAAGATGGAAGAATTCGATTATCATAACGAAGCTGAACAAACGTCAGACAGTGATCTGGAACGAGTTCTTAGGCCTGCGAGTTTTGAAGACTTTACCGGTCAGCGTTCTGTGCTGGACAATCTCCAAATTTTTGTGTCGGCAGCCAGACAACGAGAAGAATCATTGGATCATGTCTTGCTTCACGGCCCCCCGGGACTTGGTAAAACCACGCTGGCTAATATCATTGCCAATGAAATGGGAGTTGGTATAAAAACCACTTCTGGGCCTGTACTTGATAAACCAGGTGATTTGGCAGGACTGCTTACCAACTTAGAAGATCATGATGTCCTCTTCATTGACGAAATTCATAGACTGAGTCCAATTGTAGAAGAGTACCTCTATTCTGCTATGGAGGATTTCAGAATTGATCTTGTGATTGACACAGGACCAAATGCCAGAACAGTGGCCATTTCACTTAGCCCATTTACCCTAATTGGAGCAACAACCCGATCTGGTCTTCTTACTGCGCCATTAAGGGCCCGGTTTGGCATCAACGCGCGTCTGCAGTATTATGATGCCAAAACGCTCACGGACATCGTTGAGAGAAGCGCAGGAATCCTTGATATACCTATTGATGATGATGCCTCTTATGAAATTGCCTCTCGCAGCAGAGGAACTCCTAGAATTGCCAATGCCTTGCTTCGAAGAGTAAGAGACTTTGCTCAAATTAAAGGCGACGGCACCATCAATATTGACATCACACATTATGCGCTCAACGCACTCAATGTGGACCAGCATGGACTGGATGAAATGGACAACAAAATTCTTGTGACCATCATTGATAAATTCAAAGGAGGTCCTGTTGGATTGTCCACTATTGCTACGGCAGTAGGAGAGCAATCTGGAACTCTGGAAGAGGTCTATGAGCCATTCTTAATTCAAGAAGGGTTTCTCGCTAGAACGCCTAGAGGCCGACAAGTCACGGAGAAAGCCTACAAACACCTAGGTAAATCTCCATCGGGTTCTGAAGGATCCTTATTCTAGCGGCATTGACTCAATCAGATCATACCGCACAAAAGCGCAGTAAACGAGTAAAAGAACTCGCTGACCAACTCGGGTTTGCTCATTGTGGGATCAGCAAAGCAGGATTTTTAGAAAACGAAGCTCCAAGATTAGAGGCCTGGTTAACCCAAAATATGCAAGGTCAAATGCACTACATGGAGAATCATTTCGACATGCGGCTCAATCCCACCCTGCTTGTTCCAGGCGCCAAAACAGTGATTTCCTTGTTGTTTAATTACCACAATCCAGAAGAACAGAAAGATCCAAATGCCCCAAAAATTAGCCAGTATGCCCGGGGAGAAGACTATCACTTTGTCCTTAAGCGCAAGCTGAAGGAACTGCTAAAGAACATGAGGTCAGAGTTTGGTGATGTGGGAGGTAGAGTCTTTGTTGACAGTGCTCCTGTCTTGGACAAAACATGGGCTGCAAAAAGCGGATTAGGATGGATTGGGAAACATACCAACCTGATTCATAAACAAGCCGGGAGCTATTTTTTTATTGCGGAACTTATTGTGGACCTTGAATTAGAAGAGGACCATCCAGTACAAGATCATTGTGGTTCTTGTACCAAATGTATTGATGCTTGTCCCACAAATGCCATCATACAACCATATATGGTTGACGGTAGCAAATGCATCTCTTATTTCACTATTGAATTGAAAGACAGCATTCCAGAGCCGATGTCTGGAAAGTTTGATAATTGGATGTTTGGATGTGATATCTGCCAGGAAGTGTGCCCGTGGAATCGGTTTTCCAGAAAACATCAGGAGCCGGCATTTGAACCTAGGGCGGAGTTATTAGAAATGACAAAACAGGATTGGATAGAACTTACTGAAGACACTTTCAAAGAGTTGTTTCAAAAGTCAGCGGTAAAGAGAACCGGGTACGAGGGACTGAAAAGAAATATTAAGTTTCTAGAATAATCAGGCGAGAACAG
>CAZKMC010000094.1:0-9848 GCA_964553485.1 uncultured Comamonadaceae bacterium | reverse complement strand
TATGGATAATCTGACTGATACATATCGGCACAAAGGCTTGCGCCGACGCTTGATAGACGAGATGCGCGAAATGGGAATTCGCAATGAAGAAGTGCTCAGTGCAATGATGGAAATTCCCCGACATTATTTTCTATCCAGTGCGTTTTTGAAGTTCGCTTATGAAAACAAGGCATTTCAGATCGGTGCGGGACAAACAATTTCCCAGCCGTATACTGTTGCGCGTCAGACGGAGTTGTTGGATGTAGTTGCAGGAGAAAAAGTTCTAGAAATTGGAACGGGTTCAGGTTATCAAACAAGCGTGTTGTGTCAATTGGGTTGTAAAGTATTTTCAATCGAACGTCAAAGACTCCTTTTCGACAAAACACGCCCCCTCCTTCAAACGCTGAATTACCGTCCCAAATTATTTTACGGAGATGGATACAAAGGTCAGCCGGCATTCGCTCCATTCGATAAAATTCTTGTCACCTGCGGAGCTCCATTTATTCCGGAAGCTTTGCTTTCTCAATTGACCATTGGAGGCAAATTAATCATCCCCGTGGGCGAAAGCGATTCCCAGATCATGACGGAAGTCGTCCGCATCAATGAAACCGAATTCGAGCAACATGAACATGGCCTGTTCGCCTTTGTACCGATGCTTGAAAAACGATCAAAACAACAATAAGCATGTACCTCCTTTCTGCCGCTGAAATTCGTGCCTGGGACCAGGATACTATTGAAAACGAACCCATTGATTCCATTGATTTGATGGAACGTGCAGCAGCTCGTTGTGCCGATTGGATCTTGTCCAATGTAGATTATGACCTCTACACAGTTATCTGCGGAACGGGAAACAACGGTGGAGACGGTCTGGCCATTGCCAGAATGCTCTCTGATGAAGGAAGAAACTGTGATGTGATGATCTTGGGTGATCCAGAAAAAGGTTCGCCAGATTTTCAAACGAATTACGCCCGAATTCAAGACACGGCGGCGTATGTCAAATTGATTCCGGATGCATTGGGCATTCCAACGGTTTGGGCTCCCCAAATCTGCTTGATCGATGCAATTTTCGGAACGGGACTCAACAAACCTGTTGAAGGATTCCACGCGAAAATGATCGACTCCATGAACGTTTCAGGATGTCCGGTCATTTCCATCGATATCCCAAGTGGTTTGATTGCGGATGATGTTAGTGTGCCTAATGGACCAGTCATTGAAGCAGAATACACCTTGACATTTGAAGTGCCCAAACTCGCTTTCCTCTACCGTGAGTCTGGTGGGTTTGTTGGAAGAATGCACGTGCTTTCCATAGGATTGTCGCCGGAATTTGAACCCCAGGACACAAAAGGGTTTTTTCTTCAGGCAGAGAATTTCGAGGGATGGATGCACCAGCGTTCTGTGTTTGTGCACAAAGGAATCTATGGTCACGCATTGTTGGTGGCCGGTTCTAAAGGCATGGGCGGAGCGGCAGTACTTTCTGCAAAAGCTTGTCTCGCTTCGGGAGTGGGAAAACTCACTGTTAGGGTGCCTCAAATATTACTAAATCCTTTGCAAACTTCCGTTCCAGAGGCCATGACAAGCGCGGATTCTCACACCAATTACCACAGTGAGATGACCAACGTGGACCGCTATCAAGCCATCGCTTTTGGTCCCGGAATTGGCAGACACAAGGCCACTATTGACGTCATCGATGATTACTTGAAATCCTTTGCCGGACCCGTGGTCATTGATGCGGATGCGTTGAATTTGTTGTCAGAACAGCCCAATTGGTGGCCTCAACTGAAGGGGCGGACCATCTTGACGCCTCACCCTGGTGAATTCGATCGGATTTTTGGAGAACATGCCACTGAAGCGGCGCGTTTGGAGACCATGAAAAAGCAGGCGGTTGAGTATGGGGTGGTGATTGTGCTCAAGGGCGCTTACACCAAAATTGTGGGGCCTAATGGACGCCTTTTTGTGAATAGTACAGGCAATCCTGGAATGGCCACTGCCGGAAGTGGAGACGTTCTCACAGGAATTATTCTTGCTTTGCTATCGCGAGGAATGGGCATTCTGGAAGCGGCACAATTGGCCGTCTTTGCACACGGAAAGGCTGGAGATTGGTGTTCCGAAAGGTTCAGTGAACCGGGATGCACCGCCGGAGGCATTGTAGAAGAACTAAAAATGGTTTGGGCTGAGATCTAAACGAATTAGCGAATTACCATGATCGACCCAGACTTGGTCTGGTAGTCAATTCCCGCTCCCAATTCATTTCCCCAACGCCAAGTCATCTGATAGGCGTAAACCCCAGTGTCTACATAGTAGCCATTCAAGCCGCCATTCCATCTGAATTCAAGTGTGTTGGTGGTGAAAACAGCTTCGCCCCAACGGTTGAAAACGGTCAGTTCAAAGTCGATAATGGGACAAGAAGGAACCACCGTCATCACATCGTTTTTATTGTCGCCGTCTGGTGTGAATGCGTTGGGAACAAAAACGGTACAGGGACAATCAGGATCCAATTCCGCAAAAGATTGAACCATCTCAAAGTTGTAATAGGTGACGCATCCCACAGAGTCTTCCATGTAAATGGTGTGTGGTCCGGATGAAATCCCTTCGAAAAGACCAAGTGGCGATTCATCAATTCCATCAAGGATGTAGGTGACAGAACCTTCACTTCCTTGTGCAACCACATCAATTCTTCCATTGTCAAACCAAGTGCAATTCACAGTTTTGTATTCTTCTACATCGTAGCCAAGGTCGCTGTCATTGGTCAGCACGGTTTGTACACTGCCGGAGCACCCTGTATTATTGGCAACCTGCACGGTCAACAACCCCGCTGAGAGTCCGTTGAATATGGGCGAAACCTGCCAAGTGTTCCCTCCGTCGATGCTGTATTCAAAGTCATTTGAGCCAATGGCGTCCACTTCGATGTAACCTGAAGCATCGCTGCAATATTCGTTTTGGAAGTCTGCGATTGAGATGGAAGGAGGATCTCGGTCTAGGCCAATAATCACCTCAAACTCACAACCGTTTTGATCGGTCACCATCACCTGGTAATCGTTTTCGCTAAGGTTGCTGAAGTTACCTGCGGGTACAAAACTACCGCCGTTGTTGATGGAGTAGTTGTACGGTTCAGCTCCACCTTCTGCCGTGAGCACAATTGAACCATCATTGCCATCGCAACTTTCGTCCTGACTGGCTACTGCTACTTCAAAATCCTGACACAACGCTTCCACACAAACCGTTGCACTGTTGTTGAGGAAACTCTGCAAATTACTCTCTACATAAGTTTCCATTCTAGCCACTTGTCCCTCACTGAACATGAACAGGCAGGCATCGTCGCAGTAGTCCATATAGGATGGCCAAAGGACAGGATCTGTGCAGTTGATCAATTCTACACCGGGACAACCAAATACAGGGTTGTCTGTAACTGGAGTATCATCCACAAAATCGTTGCTGGCACAGCCACCGCCGCCCCATGGGTGTTCGAGTAGTAGGTAATGTCCCACTTCGTGGGTTACGGTTCTGCCCATATTGAAAGGTGGGTTGACCGAATTTCCTCCGCAGGAAACTGATCCAAAATAATCGGGACCTACTACCACGCCGTCTCCATTTCCAGATCCTCCGAGTGGGGAATATCCTAGAATTCCTCCGCCAATATCACGGACAAAAAAGTTGAGGTATCCGGCCCAATCAGCATCAGAATCTCCTGCGGTCTCGTCAAGAGTTACGGCATAATCTCCGTCATCAAGTCCCCAACCGGCAGGATGGTTCAAAGAAGCCAAACAAAAGCAGATACAAGATTCGGCATTGCTGATGGCTGGCCAAATATCTGGTTGCATTGTATTCCATGTGGAGATGTCCGCATTGGTGCCGGCAAAATCCTGGTTGAGTGTTTCTACTTGATCGAGGGCCATATCAATTGCACAGGCCATTGGTACTCCCACATTTTGAAAGTGAACGGCTACGGGAATTACGAGCGGCTCAGCACACTCTCCTCGCCCTGCAAGGGCCGCCTCAACAGCGTCTAATTTATCTCTGAATGCATCTTCATATCCGGGAATTCCCATCATGTGTGCATGTACGGAATCCGTGCCACACGTGCGTTGTGCGAAGGTGGATGTGCTGCCGGCCAATGCCAACAACACGAGGAATGGAGCTAATATTTGTAATCTCATGGTCAATTTTGCAGAGTGCAAAAGTACGAAGCTCAATGACTTCTCCCTTGCATTGTCTTGTTCTTTGTAATCGTCTTCAATAATAAGACGCAAAAGGAGGGGAAGAGGTTGTTTTGAGATTTGAGTTTCGAGACTTGAGTATGAAGTGCGAGTGTGGTTTGCAGTCTTGAGTTGGGAGTTTTGAGAGCTCTGAGTGATTTTGTGTACCCCTTTGACCTAAAGAGCCGCTATTAAATATTAGGTATTAACTACTAAATAATAATTATTAAACAGCTGTCGCCCAGAGTGATTTTGGCAGGTAATGATCATTTCGAAGCTCTAGTGTACTTGCCAAAATAGTATCGAAGGACTTTTTATGGGTAAATGTTTTTGGGTAAAGGGTTGCCCGCTTGCGCGGAGTCTCTGACTCGTGTCTTGTTCACACCACCGGGCAACGTTATATATCCCCCCTCTGGGGCTTGCGGGAATTTTTGTTGGTGGACACGAGTCAGAGACTCGCGCCAGCGAGCAATTGAAAATGAGAAATAGTGATAGAAATAGAAATGGATGGTCCTCGTGAAAACCAATGCAATGGGTTAATGATCAATTAACTCCCACACTCCACACTCAAAACTTAAGTCTCAACCCTCTCACTCCACACTCAAAACTCAAGTCTCAACCCTCTCACTCCACACTCGAAACTCAAGTCTCAAAACTCAAGTCTCACCCCTCACCCCTCACATAAGCCCCTCAATCGGCCCCAATCCTTCACGGATCACCTCCGGCTCATCTCCGGTGCAATCGATGATGGTGGATGCTATGATGTTGCCCATTCCGCCGTGAATAACGGCATCTACGCGATCGCCGTAGCGCTCGTGGATCAATTCCGGGTCAGTGATGTATTCGAGGATCTCGTCATCGTCGTGGACAGATGTGGCCACCAAAGGTCCGCCTAGATACTCAGCGAGCATCTTGACGATGGCATTTTCTGGGACACGGATACCGACGGTCTTCTTCTTGGTTTTGAAGATTTTCGGGACGTTGCCGTTTGCGTTCAAGATGAAGGTGTAGGGCCCGGGAAGAGCGCGCTTCATCAATTTGTAGACGTTGTTGTCTACAGGTTTGCAGTATTCGGAAAGCTGACTCAAATCCTTACACACCAATGAGAAGTGGGCCTTGTCCAAGGATATCCCTTTGATCTTCGCTACCTGCGTCACCGCTTTGTGGTTCATCAGATCACAACCTATACTGTAAACAGCATCCGTAGGATAAATGACAACTCCTCCTTTTTTCAGGATATCAACAACCTGCTTGATCTTGCGTTCGTCTGGGTTTTCCGGGTGGATGTGGATGAGCATAAGGTAGGTTGTAAATTAATAAGCTTCCGAAACGAGTCAGAGACTCGCGCCAGCGTCAGCGGCATTCGCGTCAGCAGAAACCCGCGAAAGCGAACCTCTCGCGCCAGCGAGAACCATTCGTAATCTGTAATTTAAGCGGAAGCTTCCGCTTTTGCGTGGTCTGCAAGGAACTGTGCCAATCCGCTATCAGTCAATGGGTGTTTCATCAATCCCAAAATAACGCTCAATGGACCAGTCATTACATCCGCACCGATCTCTGCACAGTTGATGATGTGCATGGTGTGACGTATTGATGCAGCCAAAATTTCGGTGGTATATCCGTAGTTGTCGTAGATCTGGCGAATCTGTGCGATCAAATCCAGTCCGTTGGTTGAGATATCATCCAAACGACCAATGAATGGCGAAACATAAGATGCTCCGGCTTTAGCCGCAAGAAGTGCTTGTCCCGCAGAGAATACAAGCGTACAATTCGTCTTGATACCGTGATCTGTGAAGTAACGGATCGCCTTGATTCCATCTCTGGTCATTGGAACTTTTACCACGATGTTGTCATCAAGACTAGCGAGGTGTTTTCCTTCGCGAATCATGCCTTCGAAATCAGTAGCGATCACTTCAGCGCTCACATCACCATCCACGATCTCACAAATAGCTTTGTAGTGGTTGATAACGTTGTCTTCTCCGGTGATGCCTTCTTTGGCCATCAATGAGGGATTGGTAGTTACCCCGTCCAATATTCCGAGGTCTTGTGCTTCCCTGATCTGATCAAGGTTGGCCGTGTCAATGAAGAATTTCATGCTAAAAAGTTTGTACAAAGGTAGATAGGGGAGATGGGGGGTGCAAGTGGTTTTTATCAACGATGGTTTTAAGATCCAAGTGGAAGGTTTAAAGTGGAAAAAGAGGAAAGTCAGAGGCCAGTATAGAAACGTAATGTCGCCCTGAGTGATTTTGGCCCGAAATGATCATATCGAAATCTGAATGTAATTGCCAAAATAGTATCGAAGGGCGTAATATGGGTTATGGGTAAATGTTTATTGGTAATGGGTAAATGTGGAAAGAGAGGAAAGCGGAAGGAGTGGAAAGTGGAAAGAGAGGAAAGTTAAAGGTTTAAAAATCAACAAGGACCAAAAGCCCTGAAAGGTCCACATTCTAGTAGCCCCATGCGCAAGCTTGGGGTTAAACGCGCCCCACCATCCCCCAAGCCCGGAAGGGGCGACACTATTTGGAACCATTAATTCCCAAATGACAATTAGCATCACAACGACGTTTGTTATTCAATTTGAGAAATAGAAATAGAAATAGTGATAGAAATAGAAATAGATGAACCTCTTGAAAAAATACCCCATTCCCCTTAAATATTTACCCATAACCCATAGAAAGCCCTTCGATACATTCCGTCCAAGCAATTCCCGTAACCGACTATGCACACTCCTCCACGCTCACACTTCTCACTACTCCCAACTCAATACTCCCAACTCAAGACTCTCAACTCAAGACTGTGCATTGCAACGCAACATTTGACGAATTTTTGTGTCATTATACTAAACCATCCATCGTATCTTTGTTAGTGTGAGACGTACACTTACTGTCTGTATTTTGCTTGTTTGCAGCGCTATCAGCGGCTGGGGACAATCTGCCAATGCGGTGGGGAATGCCACGGACCTTGGCGATAACTGCTATGCGGTGACCCAAGATGTCAATTGGCAACTGGGGGCGGTGTGGTTCAATGATGCAATCGATCTTACCCAACCATTTGAAATAGGACTATTTCTGAATTTTGGGGGCAACGATTTTGGAGCTGACGGAATGGTGTTCGTGATGCAAACGGTGGGCAACTTTGCCATTGGCGAACCAGGCGCGGGCATGGGCTTCGAAGGGTTCTTCCCTTCCTTTGGTATCGAAATGGATACCTACCAAAATGCAGACCTCGGCGATATCGTGGCGGACCATGTGGCCATTATGCAGAATGGGAATACAGACCATAATTCGGCAGACAACCTCTTCGGTCCGATTCCTTTTACTTCGAATTCTTTCAACATCGAAAACAACCAGGACCACAGCTTCGTGATGACCTGGGATCCGGCTGCGCAACTTGTGGAGGTCTATTTAGATTGTGAACTGCGCTTTTCTGAGAACATCGATCTGGTCAACGGGATCTTCAACGGCATCGATTCTGTGTGGTGGGGATTTACAGGTGCCACGGGAGGCGAATCCAACAACCAGACGGTGTGCATTTCGGAATATGCCTTGGGACTAGAACCGCAGTACCAGGTGTGCGATGGCGAAAGCATCCAACTAGGTGTGGTAGGTAATCCAGATGGAACATTTCTATGGGAACCTTCTGACTACCTCGATGACCCCACTTTGCAAGAACCTTTCTGCACGCCGGAAACCGACATCTCCTACACGGTTACTTTCACAGATCTCTGCGGAGAGGTCACGGTGCTGGAAACGGAAGTGGTGCTCACAGAGCTTGGCATTGAGCTTGACGAAACCGCTGGATTCTGCTCAGGCACGGAACTCGAAATAACCGTCTCGGGTCCACCAGACCTGGAATACATTTGGTCCACTAACGACGTAGGTAACACCACCACGGTCACTGAACCGGGCACTTACACCGTACAGGCTTTCAACGAATTCTGCTCCAACTCGGCAAGCATTGAGGTCACGCAATTTCCTTCGCCGGAAGTGGTGCTGCCTGAGGACGTTTCTTTCTGCGAAGGAAGCTCGGTAGTTTTGGATGCTACCTGGCCGGGAGCTAGCTACGACTGGAGCAACAACAGCACTAATGCTTCTCAAGAGTTCTCTACTTCACAAGTTATTTCAGTAGATATTTCAAGCGCCGACGGTTGCGTGCAGAGTCTGTCCACCAACATCGAAGCGGTGGCTTTCCCCGAACCCAATCTACCAGATCTGGTGGAGGTGTGTGAGGGACAACCCGCAGTCATCTCCGCTCAAGAAGGAGAGACCTTCCTTTGGAGCACGGGCGACGAAGATTCATTTATTCAGGTGGATGTCCCCGGAACATATTGGGTGGAAGCCAGCAACGGAGATTGCACCACCACAGAAAGTACCGAGGTGACAGTCAGCCCCACGCCGCAATTTGAATTGCCTTCAAGTGTGGAGGCGTGCGACGGAACATTGGCTCCAGTGCCAATAGATGATCAAGGTTTTGAATTGAGTGTCAATGGCGAAGTGTTCGACATCGACACCCTCCAACTCGCTCCCGGATTTGTATACGATGTGGTCCTCACAGACCTGTCAACAACCTGCGCCATGCTGCAAACGGTAGATGTACAGATCTTGCCTCTCCCGGAGATCTCCATGCCGCTTGCGGCGCAATGGTGCATTGGGCAGACGCTCTTCTTGGAGCCAGGGATTTACAACACGGAGTCTTATTACTGGACAGACGGAGATACTGCGCTAGTCAAAGAGATCAATGGTCCCGGAGTGTTTTCATTTATTGCGGAAAACATGTGCGGTACAGACAGCGCCACGGTGGCAGTGGAAGAAGCCTTGTGCGATTGTCCCCTGTACGTGCCAACCGCCATCACCCTCAACCTCGATGGCCTCAATGATGTCTTCCAACCGAGTATCACCTGCGAGGTCAATAACTACATCTTCTCGGTGTTTGACCGTTGGGGGAAGTTGATCTTCCAGACCAATGACCAACGTGATTTCTGGGACGGCTCCGTAGTGGGCGGAGGATATTTTGTGCCAGACGGAGTCTACCATTGGCGCATCACTTATGACGTTGTTTTGGTGAACGGCGTGCATATCGCAGAAAAAGTTGGGCATCTGACCGTACTTCGCTAATTTTCGGCTTCAACACAACACATGGCTGGAAACTCGAAAGTTGCAATCTATGGCGCCATCTTCGCCAATCTCGGAATTGCTATAATGAAATGGGTGGCTGCTTTCTATACGGGAAGCGCCGCTATGATCTCAGAAGGGATACACTCCTTTGTGGATTCTTTCAACGGAATTCTCCTGCTCTACGGGATCAAAAGAAGTCAACAAAAGCCAGACGCCAGACACCCATTTGGTTATGGCAAAGAGGTCTATTTCTGGGCGTTTGTCGTGGCCGTATTCATTTTCGCCCTGGGAGGTGGAATTGCCATTTACGAGGGAATCAACCACGTGATGCATCCCCATGCGCCCGAGCCAGGAACCATGATCTGGAGCTACTCAGTGTTGATCGGAGCGATGGTATTGGAGTCCATCAGCTTCTGGCTGGCCTTCCGCGAATTCCGCAAGACCATGAACGGCGGCATCATCAAATCACTTCGCGAGAGCAAGGACGCAGCTACGTTTGCCGTCTTGTTGGAAGACTCTGCAGCCCTTGTGGGACTGGTCATTGCCTTGATCGGGATCACGCTGG
>CAZKMC010000093.1:8137-9855 GCA_964553485.1 uncultured Comamonadaceae bacterium | reverse complement strand
ATTCCCATCGGGTTGTATAAGCCGTCAAAACGGTGTCCAGCAACAAGTAGAAAATCATTGCCCATCTTGCCAATGTATCCTCCTTTAACTGCAAAAGCGTCATCTTGGATCTGCACTACAAAAGGATTCCAAAGCCTGACCGTTGATGATAGCATCTATTAATTCTGGGACACGCAAAGCAGATAGGTATGGAAAAGTAATATGATCATCCACACTGGCGGCATGGGCATATCCCCCAGCTATGTACAGGACATCATCATCCTGAACAAAATTCATGTTAGTTGCTTGTAATTGCTCAGCTTATAGGGTTGGTAAGACCAAAATCGAGGCGGTCCAAACTTCTTTAGTAGCTATATTCACCACATAGAAATTCGTGTTGTTGTTGGATTCCGGGAATGCTGCAAAAGGCTGGTGTCCGTGAATACCGTCTGTTCGACCACCAACCAATAGCTACTTTCCGTCATATGTAGCATGGGTAAATGAATGGAGCCCCGGCATATTGTCCACAGCAACAGATTCCAAATTCAGTTCAAATGGAAAATCAGCCTGTGCTTGAGTCTGGGAGAGAGTCCTGCACGGAACAAAATCAATAAAGCAAAATTTCTCATATCAACGGGTTCAGTTTCAGCTAATATAGTCTCGTAAAACTGTGTTGAAGGTAACAATTGCTAGACCCAATTATTTCAGTTTCTCACCCATCTAAAACCAAAAAAACAAAGTAGATCAAATTGAACTTGCGGGATAATATTTCTTCTTCAACCAGAAGGAAACCCGCACCAAGAGTATCAATGCCGGCACTTCAACCAAAGGCCCAATTACACCGGCAAAAGCCTGTCCGGAATTCAACCCAAACACCGCAATGGCCACAGCAATTGCCAATTCGAAATTGTTCCCAGCTGCTGTGAAAGAAATAGCTGCATTCTCATCGTATTTGGCACCCATCATTTTGCTGAAAAAGAATCCGATGATAAACATCAAGGCAAAATAGATGAGCAGCGGAATTGCGATCACTACCACATCCATGGGTATCTGAACGATCATTTCCCCCTTGAGTGAAAACATAATCACAATAGTGAAAAGTAGTGCAATGAGTGTAATTGGAGAAATAGCCGGAATAAACTTTTCCTGATACCATTCTTCTCCTTTTCT
The DNA here is from genome assembly GCA_964553485.1 of uncultured Comamonadaceae bacterium. Classification (GTDB taxonomy): domain Bacteria; phylum Bacteroidota; class Bacteroidia; order Flavobacteriales_D; family Sanyastnellaceae; genus CAZKMC01. The sequence continues at coordinate 8,706 of CAZKMC010000093.1, read as the reverse complement.
GGCTACAAGCACTTTCCTGGTGATAAATCCGGCTAGAAAAGGTAAGCCGAGATAGATGGCCACACTCTCAGCAATGGTTGCGATTGACACATCTATAATGGCCCCTTCCATTCCAAAATAAGGGGGTAAGACAGTAATAAAAATCCAAGCATAGAAGCTGTATCCAATCACTTGGAACACGCTATTAAGAGCAACCAAAGCTGCTCCATATTCACTACTTCCTTCGGCTAGATCATTCCAAACCAATACCATCGCTATACACCGGGCCAAGCCTATGAGGATTACCCCAACCATATACTCAGGATAGTCTTGGAGGAAAATCATTGCCAGTACAAACATCAAAACCGGACCTAATACCCAGTTTAGAAGCAGCGAAATGGAGAGAATCTTAACGTTCTTAAAAACTTTGGGCAACAAGGCATAGTTGACTTTAGCCAATGGAGGGTACATCATCAAAATGAGTCCAATCGCAATTGGAATGTTGGTTGTTCCTACACTGAATGAATCGACTATCCCAGAGAATTGGGGGAATGTGACACCAATGAGTACACCAACGGCCATGGCCATAA
>CAZKMC010000093.1:0-8127 GCA_964553485.1 uncultured Comamonadaceae bacterium | reverse complement strand
CATAAAGATCCATAGGGTCAAATAGCGATTCAAAAAACCTAAGCGTTTGGGGGATGACATAGAGGGCGAGTTATGAGTCTTGAATTTAGAGTCTTGAGTAGGGCCGAATGCATCCGGCCGTTATCATCATTTATTGGTTTGGGTCATACATCCGGCCGGCATCATCATTCTTTTTATTTGGATCATTCATATTGGTCGGTCATATTGGTCATTCATGTGGCTGAGACATTTATAATTGAGTGAAGATTAGCAGCAAGCATCGGAATTGCAAGGGCGTTTATTTAGAAGTTCTCCCATAAATTCTTTGACTTCCTCCCAGCCTTTAGGGTTGATGCAGTAACACACTTTGGTTCCTTCTACATTTCCTTGGATGATTCCCGCATTCTTCAATTCTTTCAAGTGCTGTGAGATGGTAGGCTGAGCAAGACCGATCTCTTCAACGAGGTCGCCACAAATGCAACTTTCTGTGGCAAACAAATGCTCCAGAATGGCTATTCGTGCAGGATGTCCCAACGCCTTAGCCAGTTGTGCAAGACGGTTTTGAGCAGGATTGAAAATCTCTGATTTTGAAGTTCCCATGGTCGATTTATTTCATTGTAATATTACGATTATTCTAACAAACCAAAACCGTCCTGCCTTTGATTTTTTTTATCGCAGACAGAACGGTCTTTCAGTATAGATCATCATTTCCCTTACAATGCCGTGGGTGAAATTGCAGCGAGAACAGTATTTTTGTTGGAGCTTTCACATTGTGTCAGGCAATCGCTATGGCGCATGTCCCAAAGGCCGTTCAGATATCCAAAGCCTAAAGCAGTCATGATCAAGTTGAATCCGAGTACCAGCATGGCAATTTCACGGTAGAGACCCAAGATGAGCATGAGACCGCCAATAAGATGGATATAAGTGGAAAGAGCGACAGAGATTTTGGTAAATCCATCTGGAATACTTTTAGGCCTAGTTCCTTGGAAAACCGTGTTGTACGTTGTTTTCATACCTATCCTGAAAAGAATGTCGTATGCCTGAAAGAAGAACAAGAGTCCCAAAATCACTCGAAGCATAAAAGGTAAAAAGGGTTCAAAATTCATTTCCATGTAGTTTGGTTTATATGGACGTCCTTAAGGTTGGATCAAAGTACCCATTATCATTGTAAAAAGGTATAGAATTCTCTTGTTGCCAGTACTCCAATTGGTCATGTTTGCTTGTAATCCTTGACAGGGTATTGGGTCACCTGTTCAATTTAGCCGAATGTTGCTAACGCACTAAAAAAGAGGGGGATGAGCTGAGAATAAGGTATTTCATTGAATGAATATCGACAGGATAAAAGGCAATCAAATTTGAAGTCAAATATTCCAATGGGTTTCGAGGTGCTATCCCATAAGACAGAAGCTAATTCCTAGAGGGTTGAAGCAAAGAAATGGTCACTTAATCCGAGGCTCTAGCCGACTTTGAAATCCATATTTTCAGCATCGATCATTTCAATTCTCCTCCCCATTTTTTTCTGAATGACCTTGAAATGATGTTTGTCTGCAGGAGTCACAAAAACGATTGCTTCTCCAGGATTTTCTGCTCTACCTGTTCTTCCCACACGGTGGATAAAATCTTTGGGTGAGCGCGGAAGTTCATAATTGATTACGAAAGGCAAAAAGGCAATGTCAATTCCTCTTGCAAGCAAATCCGTAGTGACCAATACTGGCGTTTTTCCAGATTTAAAAGATGACAAGACTTCCGATCTTGCTCCCTGGCTTTTTTTACTGTGAATGGCCGCAGCTGCAATCCCATTTTTAATGAGTTTTCCAACTACTTTGTCTGCTTTATTGACGGAAGAAGTAAACACCAAGACCTGTTTCATTTCTCTACTTTGAATGAGGTGCCGGAGCAATGGACCCTTTTTCTCCTCAGAAACAAAATAGCCAGTTTGATTGAGTTGTTCTTCCTGTGGCTGGCTCACCATGATCTTAATCACTTCAGGTTGATTGAGCCATTTTGATTGAACTTCAAGAACTTCCTCGCTAAGCGTAGCTGAAAAAAGGAGGTTTTGTCTGGTTGCAGGTAGTAAGCCCATGATGCGGTTCATTTCATCACGAAACCCAAGGTTGAGCATCTTATCTGCCTCATCAAGCACCAGCATTTCTACTTTTGACAATTCTAAGGCTTTGAGCTCCAGGAGTTCCAAAAGTCTTCCTGGAGTGGCAACCAAAACTCGCACCCCAAATAGCGCTTTCATCTGTGGGTTGATAGATACACCCCCATGCACGCCCATTGGCTTTAAAGGAAATTTAGCTGCAGTGCCATATTCTTTAAAGACTTCTACTATTTGCTGAACCAATTCGCGGGTTGGCGCTAAAATAAGGGCCTCTGGGGCACGACTTTTCTTAACCTCCTTATCACCAAGCATTTGGATAATTGGGAGCACGAATGCCAGAGTTTTTCCAGATCCTGTGGGCGCAATACCCAGCACATCTTTTCTTTTTAGAACAAGCGGAATAGCCTTTTCCTGAATAGGATAAAGTTGGTGATTACCTTGTTCAATTAATTTTTTGGAAAGTGCTTTTGAGAGCATAAAGAATGTTGGATGAAAGAAGTACCAAAACGACATCTATTCGATAGTCGTGATACAAAGATGCAACAAGTTTGGACACTGCTAAGTTGGGTGAGCGGAAATGAAACAGATTAAACCTTGTGGTCTTTTTAGTATCTTGGCTATGAACAATAAAGTATTGACTACCATGAGATTTGCTATTATTTGTGCCTGCTTGGCCCTTTTCAATTTGGCCCAGGCCCAAACAACTTGGTCCGACGATGTAGCCGAAATTGTTTACACCAACTGTGCAACGTGCCATCATGATGGGGGAATAGCCCCGTTCACTTTGATGAGTTTTGGGGATGCTTTAAACAATTATTATCCAATTCTTGATGCTGTTCAATCTGGATACATGCCACCATGGAAGGCGGACATTGGCTATCAGGAATACAGCCATGAACGTGTTTTAAGTGCTGAAGATATCAACACCATTGAAGCATGGATCAACGATGGTCTTCAGGAAGGCAACATTGAAAACGCTCCTCCTCCACCTGGGTTTTCGGACGAAGGGTTTTTGACTGCTACACCAGATTTGGAGTTGACTATGGAATCATACTTGAGTCAGGCCACGACCAATGCAGATGACTATATCTGTGTGTCAATTCCGTCTGGATTAACACAGGACAAGAAAATCAGAGCGTTTGAGGTAATACCAGGAAACCCATCCATTGTGCACCATTGTCTAGTTTTCATTGATGAAACCGGAAATTATCAATCCAACTTCAACGGCAATTGTGTAGGACCAAATGGGGGACTGATTGGAGGATATACACCTGGAGCAATCCCAACTATTTTCCCAAGCAACGATGCTGAATTCAACTTGGGAATGACTATTCCTGCAGGTTCTAATATTGTGCTTGCTTTGCATTATCCTCATGGCAGTATAGGAGAGGAAGATCAGACCAAGATTCGGTTCTATTTCTATGATGATGCCACTGAAATTCGTGAAGTACAAACTGAGTCCATTATTCAAAACTGGTTCTTTAATATCCAAGCCAATACCATCGAAGAAGTCACCGCTGATTTCAGCTTTATTCCTCAGGATGTGTCAATTTTAAGTGTATTTCCCCACATGCATTTGATTGGCGAAAGCATCGAGAGTTATGCCATTACTCCTGCCAACGATACTATTCCATTTGTTCGAGTGAGCGAATGGGATTTTGAATGGCAGCAGTTCTACTTTTTCAAAAACATTCAGCATGTCCCGGCATGGAGCACCATTTATGGGAGTGGAGTGTACAACAACACATCAGACAACCCACACAATCCAAATGACCCACCTATCAACGTGGGAGCTGGAGAGAATACATCTAACGAGATGTTTCTAGTCTACTTTCACTTCCTTGCATATGTAGAAGGAGATGAATTTTACGACATGGAAGAATTGACTTCGCTCCCAGTGGGATTGGCAGAAATCAACCAAACACCTGCCGGAAGCATTCAGGTTTTTCCAAATCCTGCCAGTGAAGCAATGCAATTCGAATTTAACCTTGAGCAAAGTGCAAAGGTTAGTTTGTACATCTATGATTTATCTGGAAAGCTTGTAGACCAAGTTCTCAATAGAGAGTTTGTGGGAGTCGGAAAAAGTCGAGCTACTTGGGATGTGAGCAATATACCTCAGGGTGTTTATACCTATTCAGCCATGGTAAATGGCAGCCCGGTGAATGGAAAGCTTATGATAAAGTGATCCCATAAGAAATTCAAGCCAGGACACTCAAGCTTTAGACGAACTTTTCTTGTCCATTATGGATGCCGCCACTTCCAATAAGATCCCTTGTAAGATTTTCTTTTGCAGACCACGTTTGTCTAGAAACTGCATAGCTCCTCTGACAATAATTTCTTCCTGATGCGAATCTATTTCAGCAGCAGTCATCATGAAGATTTTGGAATTGGGCGACAAGTCCAAATACAGTTCGATCACATCGCGACCACTTAGTTTTGGAAGGTTATTATCTAAGAGAATAATGTCTGGCTTTAATGAGGTGACCAAGAAAGTGCCCCTTTCTGCTGAATCCACAATGTCTACCCTTGTTGCATCTTCTTCAATCCATTTTTTCAACAGATTAGCGAACATTTCGTCATCTTCAATAATTAGAACTGTTAGCTGGGCTTGTTTGATTGTTTCAGCAATCGATTTCATAGAGTGCTTTGTCTATATATTTTACTAATTCTTGTTCGGCTTCAAGATAATTATCGGAATTCCCCTTGTGGGCCAATTCCTCTGCTTTACTGGCAAGGTTGCTCCCATGTATAAATCCAAAGGTGCCGAGTGAACCAGCAACCAAATGAGATTTTTGAATCAACACACTGCGATCATTTTTCTCAATTCCAGAAACTAGTTCCCCTTTATTCTCAGGCATTTTCTTGCGGAACAAGTCGAGCATCATTTCAACAAACTCATCTCCTTCTGCTTTCTTCATTTCTTGTAGAATCCCAACAATATCATCCTCTGTTGCAAATCCACTTTAAGGAGGAGCAAAGCTGACACGTTCTGCTTCTATCACAGATCCTGTTAAACATTAGAATTCCCCGCCCCATATCGCAGAATTGTATGGGCCAACTGCTTTTCTGTATACGGTTTAGTAATGTAGTCATCCATGCCCAACGCGATGCTCTTGCTCTTTTCGCCCACTAATGAATTTGCCGTGCAGACCATGATTGGTATATCCATTTTGAGGTTTTCACGAATTTCTATGGTAGCTTGGAAACCGTCCATTTTTGGCATTTGCAAATCCATTAGAATAACATCGTAGTTGTTATTGGAGATCATTTCCAATGCAACTTCCCATGTTGGAATATTGGCAAAAAGACACTTCTCTCGAAGTCTATTGTGCATCTAAGCCGACATTCGACTTGAACTATTGACGGTCCTGCTCTACAAGTGTGACGAGACAAATGGGGACCTCACAAATTTGGGCTGCTAATCTGGTGAGGTCATCAAATTGATTTTCAGGAAGAGTGTCCAGGATTTCATAATCCCGTAATTGCTTCAATCTTTCAGCCTCATTGAAGGGTAAAGGATACTCTTTCATTATCTAGTCCGTAAATCTTCAGGTATTCCAAGCAGCACGTTGCGATGGAAAAACTGGTTTCAATCTAAAACCAAATTAGCTCAAAATGAATGTCGTTTACTAGGAATTTACAACTATTCTCTTATAAGACAAATCCTATATCCCGCAAATTATCTGTTGCTTTAGAAAGTCAAAAAGCCCGCTATAGGCAGAATCTCATTGGCAGAATCTCATTGGCAGAATCTCATTGGCAGAAAGACGATGTCTTAATTCCAATTATTTCTTAAATCAAGTAAGACCTTGTCCTTCACTCAAATCATTCAGAAATTTCAAAAAATAGATTATTTGAGCTATTGCAGGAAAACTGCACGTACCTATCAGTCTATCCCTGAATGATTTACCTCAGCCACAACTGTTCTTCAATGCTGGTCTTTGAAAAAAACTTATTCCCTGATGTAGTCTTGATGTAGTGTGTTTTCCTGTTAAGAATAAACATAGGTCTACCTTTAAATTTCTGCTTCGGGACTTCCTCGGAGTTTAAAAATTCTTGAATGACATTATTTAAATTACTCTTTTCATTTGCGCTTGTTGGTTCCGTAATAGCCTCTAACGCTCAAGCTCCTGTACTCCCTGTTGATTTTGAAACTCCGGGACTTACCTATTTCACAGATTTTGGAGATGCCTCCTCTATCACCGGTGAAGATCCTACGGACCCAAGCAACACGGTTGCAATTACAAACAAGCCAATCATTGCTCCAACCTGGAGCGGAACAACCATTGGTCCTGAAACAGGTTTTGTAGCGCTAATTCCTATCACTTCAGACGAAACAACTATGTCAATAAGCGTCTATTCTCCAGATGCGGGAATTCAAGTTCGTTTCAAAATTGAAGATTCTACCGATCCTACTAAAAGTGTAGAAACTGAAGCTACTGTAACCATGGCCAATACATGGGAGGTACTTGTTTTTGACTTTGCGAATGAAGCGCCAGGAACCGCAGCATTGAACCTTGCATACAATTTCGACAAGGCCTCGGTCTTTTTCAACTTTGGCGTGGATGGTGAAACTGCAGGCGACAAAACCTACTATTGGGATAATGTGATAATGGGTGGCGAAGGCAATTCCTTGGGTCAAATGGATTTACCTGTTACGTTTGAAGACGAGATGGTCTTTTATACACTCACTGATTTTGGAGGTAACATGTCTAGCATTGTAGCTGATCCGGTAGACGGAAGCAACACGGTTGCTATGAGCACCAAGCCACTTGGATCAGAACTATGGGCTGGTACTACTGCAGGAAATGCGAATGGTTTTGCCAACCTAATTCCTATTACTGCAACTGAAACCGTAATGTCTGTGAGCGTATATTCTCCAGCGGTTGGGATGCCTGTTCTTCTCAAAATAGAAGAGTCTGGGAATGCGGCTAACAGTGTTGAAACCTTAACGTCAACAACAGTAGCCAACGAATGGGAAACATTGCTTTTTGACTTTACCAATGAAGCGCCGGGAACTCAGGCCTTGAACTTGGCTTTTAACTTCGACAAGGCTTCCATCTTTTTCAATTTTGGCACCACAGGAGACGATGCCGGAGAACTGACCTTCTATTGGGATGATGTTCAAATGGACGACGATGGAATCACTTTAGATCAAATCACTTTGCCAGTAACTTTCGAAGATGAGATGATCGTTTACGGCCCTACTGATTTTGGTGGGAACGTCTCAGAAATAGTGGCAGACCCTACAGATGGCACCAATACTGTAGCCATGAGCGTCAAACCTCTTGGTTCTGAATTGTGGGCTGGATCTACTATGGGTAATGACGCTGGATTTGCTGAAGTCATTCCAATTACTGCTACAGACACCAAAATGTCTGTCCGCGTGTATTCTCCTGAAGCTGGATTACCTATCCGACTTAAAATTGAAGAGTCAGGAGACCCTACACACAGCGTAGAAACCGAAGCAGTAACAACCGTAGCAAATACATGGGAAACTCTGGAATTTGATTTCGTCAATGAGGCTGCTGGAACTGCGGCACTCAACTTGGATTACGCATATGATAAGGCTTCTATCTTCTTCAACTTCGGAACTACTGGAGATGATGCAGGACAATTGACTTTCTATTGGGATGACGTTCAAATGGTGGATGATGGAATCACATTGGATCAAATCACTATGCCAGTGACTTTCGAAGATGAGATGGTCGCATATGGCCCTACTGATTTTGGTGGGAACGTCTCAGAAATAGTGGCAGACCCTATAGACGGAACCAATACTGTAGCTATGACCACTAAGCCACTTGGAGCTGAGTCTTGGGCTGGATCTACAATGGGCACAGACACCGGTTTTGCTGAAGTCTTACCAATGACTGCCACAGATACCAAAATGTCGGTTAGAGTATACTCGCCTGTTGCAGGAGTTCCTGTCCGTCTGAAAATCGAAGAGTCTGGAGATCCAACTCACAGTGTAGAAACCGAAGCAGTCACAACCGTAGCAAATACATGGGAAACTCTGGAATTTGATTTCGTCAATGAGGCTG
>CAZKMC010000092.1:9524-9857 GCA_964553485.1 uncultured Comamonadaceae bacterium | reverse complement strand
AGATATCCAGTATGCACCGGATTTCCATTCAGGAGAAATCCGAGATACGTCGCATTTTGATTTTCCTATATATCGATTCAATGACTAAAGGTATAATCTCCTGGATTGATGATTTGAGTGTGGTGGTCAAAAAGCCCAACACTATCCGGCTGTTCAAAGCAGCAGTGTACTTCTGGCTTTTGTGCATGAGTATTTATCTCTGGCCTATCCGAGATTTGCTCTGGGGTGTGGATAGCTTAAATATGCCGGCAATTCAAAAGCAAGGACTGGTCAATAACTTCATTTTTAAACTCACCTACGTTCCAGGTCTAGCCGGCACAGTTTGGTTCATTC
>CAZKMC010000092.1:4729-9514 GCA_964553485.1 uncultured Comamonadaceae bacterium | reverse complement strand
TCATTCATTTCGGCAGTCTTATCCTTGCAATGTGCAATCTACTGAAGTGGATTCCGAGAGTAGCAGTGGTTATTACTGGGTGGATGCTATACTATGCCGCAATTCCGGTGTACAATGCGGGTTTCCTCCTGTTCATGCTCTTTGCAACGTATGCCGTAGTGATGGAGCCAGCATCTTCCTCGCGAAGCAAAAAACTACTGACCAACCTTGGCTACATAGCATGTATTGTACAGTTTTTGTTGGTTTACATGATTGCAAGCGGATACAAACTTTCAGGTTCCACATGGATAGAGGGGAGTTCAATCTTCTATACCCTTTTTATGGACCATTTTGTTTCTGCTGGCGCGAGGAACATGCTCAGCGACCAGAAATGGCTGCTCTTGATCTTGAATTATGCGGGCCTTTTTTATCAGCTTACCTTCCCCTTTCTTGTGTGGTGGAGAAGAATCAAATATCCACTGCTGTTAGCCGGAATAATCTTCCACGGAACCATTGCATTTGGCCTTGGACTCTACGATTTTGGCTCAGCAATGGTCTTCGGATACATCTTGTTTTTGGAGGACCGCCACGCAAGGAAAGTACTCGAAATACTAAAGTTGAAATCTAGAAGAGCTCAGTAATGATGCGTTCCACATCATATCCTTCTGCCTCGGCCTTGTAATTGCGTACAATTCTGTGACGAAGTATTGGAAGAGCTACCGCTTGAATATCTTCTATGTCCGGGCTGTATTTTCCATTGAGTGCAGCGTGACATTTAGCAGCTATCACTAAATATTGTGAGGCTCTAGGTCCGGCACCCCAACTCAAGAATTTATTGACCATTTCAGGGGCCATTTCTCTTCCGGGACGTGTGCTTGAAGCCAGTTTCACTGCATAGTCAATCACGTTATCTGGCACTGGCATCTTACGAATAAGCTGCTGATAAAATTGAATTTCTTCTGCACTGATAACTGTTTCAACTTTGCTTGTAGTACCACCCGTTGTGGCTTTTACTACGCTCTTCTCTTCTTCAAATGAAGGGTAGTCTACCCAAATATTGAACATGAAACGGTCTAACTGGGCTTCTGGCAAAGGATAGGTTCCTTCTTGCTCAATTGGGTTTTGAGTAGCTAGCACAAAGAATGGCTGCGGCAATGGGTAACGATTTCCTGCTGCAGTGATAGTACGTTCTTGCATCGCTTCAAGCAGCGCGGACTGTGTTTTTGGAGGAGTTCGGTTGATCTCATCTGCCAGAATAATGTTGGCAAACAAAGGGCCTTTCACAAATCGAAAGTTGCGGTCTCCGTCCAAGATCTCAGACCCAATGATGTCCGATGGCATCAAATCAGGAGTAAACTGAATTCTATTGAAGGTGAGGCCCAGGGCCTCACTGATCGTATTTACAAGCAAAGTTTTTGCTAATCCAGGAACACCCACCAACAAACAGTGTCCATTTCCAAAGATGCTGATCAGTACTTCACGTATCACCTGATCCTGGCCTATAATGACTTTTCCAAGTTCTGTGGTAAGCTGACTGTACTTCTGCTTTAAACTATCTAAGGCTTCTGCTTCTGAGGAAAATTGTATGTTGCTCATTGGTTGTTTAGTCAAGTAATTGAATTCAAAAATAGTATTTCATTTAGTCATGAATTAACTATCACTCCGAATCCATTCATGTTCGAATTTGAGGTTATGGTAGATGTCATCCAAACGAATGTATGTCTGCGACAAATGTTTCAGAATCCATTTTTTGGTTGCTTTGTTTCTCAACTCTGATTCTGCCTGCATTTGAAACATCTGATAATCATTGGATAAGTCGGCAACGTGCGCAGGTGTGCGCGAATCCAACTTCAAAATAACGAATCTCTGTGTTCCGTCTTGCTCTGTTAAGAGCGTAGGCACTGAAATTTCATCTGGTTCCATTTTGTTCAGGATAAAGAACAGATCAGTAGATAATTCATCTGATTGATGGCGTGTACTTCCGGTAATCGGGTTCACTACTTTTCCTCCTGCATAGCGGGTTTGCTCGTCATTGGAATAACGTAAAACGGCACCCTTGAAATTCAACGTATCTCTGGTAAGCATTGCCACTGCAGAGTCCAAAGTAGATTGTGCACGATTCAAATCCTCTTCATATATTTTCGGCTTCATCAATACGTGGCAAGAAGAATATACCTCTCCCCTTTTTTCCTGCACTTTCACAAAGTGATATCCAAAATCAGACTCAAATACAGGAGTAAAAGAACCCTCTGGAGTTGTGAAAACTGCCGCTTCGTACTCAGGTACAAATTGCCCCCGGCGCACTTTGTCATAACAACCGCCTTTGAACTTGGAGCCTGGATCCTCTGAATATCTGGTAGCAGCTAAGGTCATACTCATTTTGCCTGTCATTACTGCGGTGCGAATACTGTCCAAAAGTGTTCGAACACGTTGTTTTTCACCGTCTCGCACTTCCGGCTTGGCCATTATCCAGCTGTATTGAAGCTCTTCGTTGATCAAAGGAAGACTGTCTGTAGGAATTGCATTGAAATAATTTTGGACATCTCCAGGAGTTGAGCGGACATTGGCGCTAATTGACTGCTGCATGCGTTCAACTAGTTGTTTGTCGCGAATCGGATCATGGAATTCTGCCTTCCATTCGGCAACACTCTTTCCATAATATTTAGTGAACTCTTCTATGCTGCCGAACATGCCTACAAAATATTCAAGCCTACGATCTATTTCAGCCTGAATTTCAGCCTCACTAACTTCCAAACTATCGAGACGAGCTTGGTGAAGTAGAAGCTTTTGAAAAAGCAGGTCCTCTAGTACGTTTCCGCGGGTGTCATTATTGACTGGATAACCTTGAGCTCTGAATTGTTCTAGCTGTGCTTCAAGTTCTGAGTGCAATACAATCTCATTGCCTACAACAGCAATAACCTTGTCGATCAACTCGCCTTTGTTTTCTTCCTGGGCCTGACAGAAAAATACGGTGCATAATAACAATGGCAGGAGTAATATTCTCATTCGTAGTTCTTTAAGATTGCGCCTTTATTCAAGGCGTCTTGGTACAAATCATCTCTCATTTTGTTGAGCAATTCCATCTTTCGGCGATTCAAAATCAGATTCCGAATTTGGTCTTCTACAAGACTTATGGGAGAAACGTCATCTTTAAGCTGGTAGTCTAGTACAGACAGGAAATATAGCCTATTCTCCTGCTCAAACTCGATGCTTTTGTTTTTTTTAAGAAAGCTCTCGACGTTATAGACCTGCAATGGAACGTCTTGTAGAATTTCTTCAAAATACCTCCAATTGTCGAGGCTCAAATAATAGGCGGCACCGTTGTCTACACAAAACTGCTCCAGTTTCACCAAGTCTTCTGGGTCTGTTGAATTAAAAAGCTTACGAAACTTGGTGATCTTTGAAGTCTCCGTATCTAGGATACAATACTTCACTTTGACTATGTAATCTTTGAGCGCAAAGATTTCCAGATTACCGTCATAATATGCCTTCATTTCCTCTTGGCTCACGGCTGTGTCCATGCGCTGTGTCACCAATTGACTTTCATAGGCATAAGTCAGCAATGACTTTCTGAAATCCTCAATCTCTTTATCGAATTTCTTCTGTTCCTCGGTAAGGTGGAGTTCAGCATGATGAAGAACTACTTGTTCTTTGAGCCACGTATTCACATAGCGTTCTGCCAGTTGTGCGCTATCCTCAGCAGTTGCATTGTTAGGAATCACATCACCAAGAGTTTCCCAGGTAAGGATCCTGTCAAAGGCCCTAGCTACAGGAGTAGGCTCCGTTTCTTCTTCTTGCACAGTTTTACAACCAATCACAAAAATGATAGCAAAAACTGAAAGAAAAAACGGTTTGAAACACATCAATGGGCCTTTATTTTATGGAATACAGGATATCCTTGTTCACTGAATATGAATACTTGCTGCGCAAACTTTCAATCCACTGTTTTTCAAGGTAGTTCTGATATTCCGCAGTGATCAAGCCGCGTGCCTCATCAAGAGATTTTGGTTTGTCCGGTAGAAGTTCAGTAATCTGAACCACCACTACTTGTCCATTCCGCTCAATGCTTTTGCTCACTCCTTTTTTCCACTCAATGCTATCAAGAAGTTCATTTTTCCCACGTTCGTAGGTTTCTTCCTCGTAACTGATATTCAACTGAGAATTCTTGTTGAGTTCGTCAGTAATTTCTTTGTCTGATTTCCCTTTTTCCAAGGAAGCTCTCAGCTTTTTTGCAACTTTTTTGTCAGCGCATGTATAGATGATTGCCGTTGCACGCTCATTCCACATAAACTGGTCTTTGTGACCGTCGTAAAAACTGCTGAGTCCAGTTGAGTCTTTAACAGCTTTGGACCATACTTTTTGATCTGTAAGTTCAAAAAGCAAGATGCCGTCGTGATATTCATTCATCAACAACCTGAAATCATCATACTTCTGCTCCAGGCGGCTGTCTTCATAAGCCATCAATTCTGAATCAATGAAATCTTGAAGTTGCTCATCCACAATTTCATTGCTTGTTCCGCGCATGTCCTTGATCTTCGCATTTTTTAAGTAGGAGTAAAATTCAGAAGCACTGTGCATTTTGCCGTCAATACTATAAAGTGGTTTCTTCAATTGCTTTTCCTTTTTGACAAACACTCCTTTTTGAAATGCTGAATCAGCGGCAGCGGCCTTGTAAATAGGCTTGAGAGCTATTGAATAAACTTGGACGTTATATTCTTTTTTCAGCTTCACGAGGAAGGATTTTTTCGTCATCTCTGAGCGCGTGTCGCGAGAGATCTTGTTCTTGAGTTCACCTTTAACCGAGTC
>CAZKMC010000092.1:0-4719 GCA_964553485.1 uncultured Comamonadaceae bacterium | reverse complement strand
CGAAAGATGGGATTGGCTTGTAGTCGATACGTTTTACAATGTGCCATCCATAAGGACTTCTGAAAGGCTCACTGAACTGGCCATTTTCAGTAAGAGCAAAGGCAGTGTTTTCAAATTCTTCTACCATTTTTCCTGTGCCGAACCATGGAAGTTCTCCTCCTTTTTGCGCGGTACTAGCGTCTTCTGAATATTTGATAGCTAACTCAGAAAAATCATTCCCTTGTTGAAGAAGAGCGTGGATTTCATTGATTTTTACTTCGGCTTTCTGCATTTGCTCGGCATTGCTCTTTTCACCCATCCGAACCATAATATGTGCAGCAAGTACTTCACCTCTTGCAGGGCGTCTGTCAGTAACCTTCAGCAAGTGGTAACCATATCGAGTGCGAACTGGCAAACTAACTTCACCAACTTCGAGCTTGTAAGCAGCTTCTTCAAACGGATAAACCATTTGAAAAGCGGTGAAAAAACCGAGGTCTCCACCATTGTCTTGAGCTGAAGGGTCTTCAGAACCGTCCTTTGCCCTTGCAACAGTATTAAAATCTGTTCCGTTCATGATGCGCTCACGCAATCTCATGGTGCGCTCATATGCACGAAGAGTGTCAGCCGGCGAATCATTTGGGCCAACTTTTATTAGGATATGACTAGCTCTTACTTCTTCTTGTTTTCGCTTATAAGCTTCTTTGATTAATTCATCTAGAAGTTCAGTATCGATGAGGTATGGCCGAGCAAGTTGCTTCCTATAACCAGCAAGTTCTTTTTGAAAACTAGCATTGGAGTCCAATCCGAGCTCTGTGGCTTCTCTCACTTTCAATTTGAAATTGATGAATAACTCCATGTATTCATCCAATGCTTCCTTAGTAATTACTGAGTCGCGGTTGTTCTTACGAAAGATGCTTTCGAAATCTTCTCTGGTGACCTTTTCATTTTCAACCGCGAGGATTACGTCCTTAGCAGATTGGCCAATGTTGCTCAATGCAACAAAGGAGAACGCCATAACAAAAGTCAGTTTCTTCCAATTCATCATGTTCACTGCATTTAAATTTTGAAGTGCAAAAGTAATCATTTGCTTGGTTTGCTTATCGGATACTATAATTTGGTGCCTCTCGGGTGATGAATACATCATGAGGATGGCTCTCTTTTACACCGGCATTGGTGATGCGCACAAATTGTGCTTTGTGCAAAGCGGCAATATCTTTGGTTCCGCAATATCCCATACCAGCTCTGAGTCCTCCAATAATTTGATACACCACTTCTTGTGCGATGCCTCTATAAGGAACTCTGCCTGAAATACCTTCTGGGACTAGTTTTTTGATATCATCTTCTGTGTCTTGGAAATAGCGGTCTTTCGAGCCTTTTTGCATGGCCTCGATAGATCCCATTCCACGATATGCTTTGAAGCGTCTGCCTTCATATATGATCGTTTCTCCAGGAGATTCTTCAACCCCGGCTAGCATTGACCCAACCATTACGGTGTCTCCTCCTCCGGCGATAGCCTTAACAATATCACCTGTAAAACGAATACCTCCATCAGCAATGACAGGTACGCCAGATCCTTTTAGTGCCTCAGCTACATCCATAACAGCAGTAAGCTGTGGAACGCCTACACCGGCTATAATACGCGTGGTGCAAATCGAGCCAGGACCAATTCCAACCTTCACGGCGTCTGCTCCATTTTCAGCCAATAGTTTGGCCGCTGCTGCAGTTGCCACGTTCCCCACTATAACATCCACATTTGGGAATGCTGCTTTTACTTCAATCAGTTTATCAATCACCCCCCGGCTGTGTCCATGCGCAGTATCAATGATCAATGCGTCGGCACCTGCGTCAACCAAAGCCTGGGCTCTTTCAATAGTGTCTGGGGTTACACCGATGGCCGCTGCAACACGTAATCTTCCGTATTGGTCTTTGCAGGCATTTGGGAATTCCTTCAGTTTTAAGATGTCGCGGTAAGTAATCAATCCTACAAGCCTGTTGTCCTTATCAACTACCGGAAGTTTCTCAATCTTGTGGATTTGAAGGATGGACTCAGCTTTTGCTAGGTCAGTACCTTTTTCCGTCTTGATTATGTTCTTGGTAGTCATCACATCTTTGACCGGTTTTGAAAATACTTTTTCAAACCTCAAATCGCGATTGGTCACGATTCCTACGAGAATGCCGTTTTTGTCAATCACCGGAATTCCACCAATTTTATGTTCGGCCATAATGCTCAAAGCATCGCCAACCACAGCGCCTTCGCTTAGCGTAATTGGATCTTGAATCATGCCGCTTTCAGAACGCTTTACTTTTCGAACTTCCTGCGCCTGCTCCACAATACTCATGTTTTTGTGGATGACTCCAATTCCTCCTTCTCTGGCCATAGCAATAGCCATTCGGGCGCCAGTAACGGTATCCATAGCCGCCGAAATGATCGGGGTGTTGAGGGTAATGTTTTTTGAAAATTTCGATTGAATCGAAACGTCTCTTGGAAGTACCTCTGAATATGCGGGTAATAAGAGTACATCGTCGTAGGTAAGTCCTTCACCAACGATTTTTTTTCCTGACAGGGCCATAGTGTGGAATGAATTTACTTGCGAAATAAATTCATGCAAAGGTAAGAAATAGAAGTCACTCCCGACCTATTCAGGATCTGCAATCAACATGGTCACAGATCCACGTTCCTCATAGATTCTACCGCTACCATCATACACGCTTAAATACCAGGCATAGACGCCTTCCGGCACTAACTCACCGTTCATGGTTCCGTCCCAGCCAAGGTCTATATCGGTACTGGTGAAAATCACATCTCCCCACTTACTCATCACAATGAACTTGTAATTATCGAAATCCGCAAAAGAGATTATCGGTTTGAAAATGGTATTGAATCCATGAACCATAAATGCGTTTGGCACCCATATTTTTGGTGGTTGAGTGAGGCAAAATTCATTGCTGAAGGAGATGCCATTATAACCCAAAGGGTTGTTGTCTTGCACTGCCTCAACTATATAGCAGAATTCACCTGGTGTAAATAGCAATTGGCTTACATCGTCTTCAAAAAACGTAACACCATCTGGCATAGAAGTTAGAAGAACTCCAGGATCTCCAGGGTTTTCACTTCTGTATATGTTATAGTGGCTAACATCACCTAACCAATCGCCATACTCCGTCCAAAAAATGGTGTTCACAAGTCGTTGTGTATTCGCAATTCCGCTGAGCAGCATGGTTCGCCCAATATTACTCGTCCCTACAGGGTCATTGCAAATATTTTCAATTCTAATGCGATAGGTGTAGCTGACTTCAGTAGTGATTACGTCAAAATCAGAAAATGAAATATTGGGCACGCCAGCAGCGGTTTGAATGGCAATATCCTCATAAAACAAGTCAGACTCCCCGGTTTCTTTACGTTCCAGGTAGTAGTTGTGAGGAATGACAATGCTCGCATCTAAATCCACTAGAATATTGATTTGAGTACGGTCTACTACTGTTGCTGAAATTAAATAAGTGTCAGTGGGGGAGGAGGGGTAAAAAAGAGTTTGGACTAGTAAATTGGAAGTGCACTCATATTGGGTTACATCGGAAGTGGCCCTCACCGTATAGCGATACGAACTGCCCAGAGTTGCATTTGAATGTTGATAGGTATTCACATTTCCTGCCACGGTTGACAATAACATTGGAGCTTGAACGACTCCGCCCTGTGTGGTTTCCTGCATGAAAATATCATACACTCCAACTGGGTTTACCCATCCGAAAGGTGCATTCCAATTCAGATTTACAAAACTTTGACATTGAGCCCAATTCGCATTAAGGAGTATTGTTGATTGGCAGGATGTAGCGGGGCCGGGGTCAGGCTGACCATTGATATAACAATCATCAAAGCCCGCTATAGTGTATGATTCAATTGTGATGTTTGCGTTACTCGTAATTACCATGTAAGAAAGAGCAGAAGGATCGTAGATAGTGTCAATAGGCAAGGTGAGATTCCCGTTGCATAGATAAATGATATACCCAGCAATGTCAGGTGCTGGACTTGGCTCCCAATTGATGACCGCGTTGCCCAACAGTGAGTCAACGTCTACGGCAGTAATTGTTGGAGGAAGTGGATCTACTTCATCTTGAAAAACACCTCCATCCACATTAGACGAAATGTAACACCCACTCGGGTCCAACATTTGAATCTGGAAGTTCAGTTGTGCAGAACAAGCTGTTACCTCATAGATGTAATTGTTAGACCCTCCATTGTCAGTTTGTGTAGCAATCTGTGTCCATGTCCCTAAAGGGTTTTCCACAAAAATTAGTGCCTGAGTGTTGTCCGTATTATCTGAGAATAGGAATGGTGAATTCCAGGTGAGATTTACATTTCCAGGAACTACGGCAGGATTTGCAGTTAGAAAAATAGAGCAAAGCGTATCCGAAGAAGTAGATGTTTGGATACCACCGTTGTTGTAGTTTGTTTGTATAAAAAAGCAACCGGGAATTGTGTTGCCGTCGCTTGTAATATCAGTAAACGTGGTAGCATTGTAATTTGCCAAGCTTCCAAGTACGTTGGATGAATTCAGAATAAAGTCATATTCAAGGATTTCATAACTCACAAATTGACTTGAGGGATCTGCGGGTTGTTGCCAAGTGAGGGTAATGCTGCCGTCTGCGTTAACCGCAGCACAATTCAAATCTGGAGGCCCAACTTGAGAAAAAGTCAGCAGACTCTGAAAAAGAAAAAGTATAAGTATAAATTTCTTCATGTCC
>CAZKMC010000091.1:5924-9955 GCA_964553485.1 uncultured Comamonadaceae bacterium | reverse complement strand
CCAAGGCATCACCTGGATTAAGGTCATTTTCCAAAAGTTTTGGCGCAGAGATTCCTACGAAGTGATTGTCTGACCACCAACAGATTCCCGCTCCCACATTTGGCATTGGGGCATTTTGAAGGTTTTGGCTGAAAGAAGGATCACCTTCTACCGTTCCGGTCAAAGAGGTGAGGTCTGCTGTAAAAAGCGTTACGCCACCTTTAAGCCCAAAAGCCAATCTGGATAGTTTTCTTATCTTTAAGCAACCAAAATTGCTACGATGAAACCTTTCTACTTTGCACTGACTGTTCTAGGTGTGTTATTTTCTGTCTCTTTTTCTGCTCAATCTTTCACTAATTCCAGTGCACAATTGCCTGATGTCTTCAACTCTGGCGGGTGCGTGGGCGTTTGCGACATGGACCAAGACGGTCTTGATGATATCATCATCTTAGACGCGGGTGAAAACGTGAACATTTGCTATCAAGAGGTGGATGGCTCCTATACTCAATTCAACTATGGAAATATCTCAACGGAGAATCAATGGGGTATGACCATTGGTGACCTGGACGAAGATGGTCACAATGATATTTATAGTGGTGCTTCCTATGACGGATCTCAAGTTTTAAGCATTTCTGCTAGAGGAGTGAGTTCAGGAACTGTGGACCTTCCCAATGGAAACATCTTTATGCAAGGTTGTAATATGGCCGACATCAACAATGATGGATCGCTGGATATATTTGCTTGTCATGACGATGGTCTGTCCAGAGTTTGGGAAAACGACGGTGCTGGTAACATGACCAATACCACAAGTTTGATAGACTTGCTCAACTACGATTATTCCGCATACCCAACTACAGATCACTCTGGAAATTATGGTTCTGTATGGACAGATGTCGATATGGACGGAGACATTGACTTATTCATTGCAAAGTGCAGACAGTCCGTAAGCGATCCTCTAGACCCAAGAAGAATCAACCAACTTTGGATCAATGACGGAGCAGGAAACTTTACTGAAGAAGCTGCAGTTAGAGGACTTGTGCTCAACCAACAGTCATGGACTTCTGATTTTGCAGACATTGACAACGACGGAGATTTTGATTGTTTGATCACCAACCATAGTACCACGCTTACTTTGTATGAGAATGATGGCAATGGTTTTTTCACGGACATCACTGCAGGAAGCGGACTGGAAGTAACCGGGTTTTTCCTTCAAGCTAAAATGGCCGATATGGACAATGATGGTTATGTGGACTTGATCTATTCTGGAGGTACACACGCCTATCTTCACAACAATGGAGATCAAACTTTTTCTGCCGTTCCAAATACATTCCCGTATTCAGATACAATGCATAGTTTAGGAATCGGAGATTTGAACAACGACGGTGCTTTAGATGTATACGCCAGTTATGGAAACAGCTATGTCTCCACAGACAACAACAACCCCGATATCCTTTGGCTAAACGACGGCAACAGCAACAACTATGTTTCTTTTGCCCTCGAAGGCTCATTGAGCAACCTCAATGCCGTTGGAGCAAAAGTGAAGATCTATGGCCCATGGGGTGTCCAAGTGAGAGAGATTAGGGCAGGAGAGAGTTATGGAATCGTTACCAGCTTTCATTGTCATTTTGGAATTGGAAGTAATACATCCATAGACTCCGCAGTCATCGAATGGCCTAGTGGTTTACAGACAGTGCTTACTTCACCTGCAATCAATACAGTTCATTCGATTTTCGAATCCAGTTGCCAAATTTCCGGTGTTACCATTACTGCAAACGGCAGTACGTCTTTATGTCCCGGAGAAAATATCACTCTGGACGGACCCGCAGGATACAGCACTTATTTGTGGTCAAACGGTGAAACAACTGAGTCCATTGCGGCGGCTGCAGAAGGAAACTATTCCTTGACCGTGTTGGATGTCAATGGCTGCGCTGGCGTGTCCAATGCCATTGCTGTTAACATTGTGACTCCCGAGGCTCCTAGCGTTGAGGCTTCTGGAGAGTTAAGTTTTTGTGAAGGTTCAAGTGTTTCGCTTACAGCTTCTGAGGGGACTTCCTTTTTGTGGTCAACTGGTGATATTACCCAAAGTATCCTAGTTAGCGCCACGGGTGTTTATACCGTGAACGTAGTTGATCAATGCGCCTCTGCTTTGAGTTCAGAAGCTATTCAAGTAGAAGTATTCCCATATGTCTTACCTGAGGTGGGTGACGAAGTCTTGTTAGCAGCTGGTGCAGCAACTTTGTCTGGAACAACTGCTACTCTAAATTGGTACGATGATCCGTTGGCCGTAACACCTGTTGCCACGGGAATGAGCTACACTACTCCTTTCCTCAATTCAACTACTTCGTATTGGGTTGAAGATGTGACTACCTATGGTGGTGTTCAAGGTAGCGGCGGTGAACTAGCCAACCTCACTGACGGAGTATACCACACGAATTCAGACAACTGGTTGATTTTTGATGCGCATGAAGACTTCTATCTAAAAAGTATCACCTTGAATGCTAATGGCGCCGGAAACCGCGAGATTCTAGTGGTGGATGCCTCTGGCACTATGATAGCGTCAGGAACATTCTCAATTCCTAATGGAGAAAGCGTAGTGGATTTAAACTTCTTCGTGCCGGCAGGCACAGATTATGGATTAAAATGTACCGATGCCAATCCACAACTTTGGAGAAATGCCCCTCCAACGGCCCTTTCTTATCCATACAATGTGGGAACATTAGCCACAATTACCACAAGCACAGTTGCTGGCGCAAACGCCTTGAATTACTACTATTTCTTCTATAACTGGGAAGTAGAAACTGCTTCATTTGAATGTGTGAGTGACCGAATTGAAGTCCAAGTAATAGTACAATCTGGAGTTGAAGGATGTACGGATCCAACTGCATGCAACTACAATTCGGATGCGAACACGGATGACGGGTCTTGTTTCTACAACTGTGTCGCTTGCTTTGCAGATTTCAATTCGAATGGAACTGTGGGAACTGATGACTTATTAGTTCTCCTTGCGAACATTAACTGTGCTGCCCCAGAGCCTTGTCAGGGTGACCTCAACGGAGATGGAGTGGTCTCAGTGGCAGATTTACTCACTTTCTTATCTGCTTATGGCTTGGTTTGCGACCAGTAAACATTCAATTCAACATGAAAGCTTATGTTTGGGTGTACATT
This sequence comes from uncultured Comamonadaceae bacterium, assembly GCA_964553485.1. GTDB lineage: Bacteria > Bacteroidota > Bacteroidia > Flavobacteriales_D > Sanyastnellaceae > CAZKMC01. The sequence continues at coordinate 6,811 of CAZKMC010000091.1, read as the reverse complement.
ATTGACGCGCATCAATGGCTAGATTCTTAAAAAAGAGAGACCACAAAAAGGGCGAAATCCCAGGTTCACTTACGTTTGTTGGGATCCTAAAAATGGAGTATCCAAAGCTCCGGATGATGGATTACACGCCAGATGGATTCACAGAAAAAGATCTGAAGTCCATTGAAGATGCCCTTCCGTTTAAATCGCAGCCTTCTGTGAGTTGGATCAATATTTATGGTGTTCACGATGGTGAATTGATGAGAAAAGTGGGGGAATCTTTCAATGTTCATCCGCTGATTCTTGAAGACATCATGGATACAGATCAGCGCCCTCGTTTTGAAGAAAAGGACAATGAGATCTTCATTGTGATGAAGATGCTGCGTATGGACGACAAGAAAAAAAGGCTCATTGCAGAGCAAATTTCTTTTGTCTGTGGCGAATTTTTCCTGATCACGTTTCAAGAACAAGTGGGAGATGTATTTGAGCCTGTTCGGGAGAGAATTCGAAATCGTCAGGGCCGAATCCGCACTTCGGAATCTATGTATCTGACTTATGCATTGTTGGATATGGTCATTGACAATTACATGATGATCATAGAGCACATTGGGGAGCAGATCGAAGACCTCGAGGTAGACATTCTGAAAAATCCAACTCCTCAACTCTTAGCACGTATCCACAATCTGAAAATCGAAATCAATTACTTGAGAAAATCAATTCGGCCATGTGGAGACCTGACTTTGCACTTGATGCGCTCGGAATCTGCTCTCATTACACCGGAAATCAAACCTTTCCTGCAGGATCTTGCGGATTTGGCAAGACGTTCAGTTGAGACCATAGACACTTACCGCGACGTACTTTCGGATCAATTAAATATCTACCACAGTAGCGTGAGCAACAAGATGAAT
>CAZKMC010000091.1:228-5914 GCA_964553485.1 uncultured Comamonadaceae bacterium | reverse complement strand
AATGAAGTGATGAAAGTCCTTACGATCTTTGCTGCCATTTTCATTCCTTTGACTTTCATTGCAGGTATTTATGGAACCAATTTCGAATACTTGCCTGAGTTAAAATACAAGTACAGCTACTTCATTTTTTGGGGTGTTTTGATTTCGGTGGCCTTATCCATGGTCGTCTACTTCCGCAAAAAAGGCTGGTTTTAATTTCTGAAAAACAATTTTTTCATGACCTATGATCTGGTGGTAATTGGAGGGGGTGCCGCAGGTTTTTTTGGGGCCATCCGCTATGCAGAGAGACACCCTCAAAATCGGGTGCTAATTCTTGAAAAAGGCACCAGAATCCTTGATAAAGTGAGGGTTTCAGGGGGAGGAAGATGCAATGTAACGCACGCCTGTTTTGACCCAAAAGAATTGGTGGAATTCTATCCCAGAGGTAAAAAAGAAATGCTTGGACCGTTTACAAGATTTGCCTGTGGAGACATGATGGCTTGGTTGGATGAACGGCATGTACCTACTCATATCGAAGAAGACGGAAGGGTATTTCCGGAGTCCAATCAATCTGCTTCTATCATTAATGTATTTGCTGAAAACGCCCGTTTACTGGGTATAGAAGTTAAGATTCAAGAGGGTGTAGTGGATTTGCTGCGCGAGGAAGGTTCTTGGGACGTCCAAAGTAGCCAACACAACTACAAGACACGTCAGTTGCTAGTAGCAGCTGGAGGCACTCCATCTGTTTGGAAATTATTAGAAAAGCTAGATATCCCCATAATTCCTCCCGTTCCATCCTTGTTTACATTCAAAATAAATCACCCCCTTCTCAAAGACATGGCTGGCACATCTGTGCCCGATGGCTCTGTGATTATTCGTGATGAAAAACTCGAAGCCGAAGGGCCTATTCTCATCACCCATTGGGGACTGAGTGGTCCTGGGATTTTGAAGATCTCTGCTTGGGGAGCACGTGCCTTGAATGCCAAGAGTTATCATTTCACCGCAGAAGTAAATTGGTTGAATTTGGATAAGTCCGATGTATTAGATTGGATCGATGGTGTGCGCTTAGGTTCGGGTTCTTCCAAATGTTCCAATTCCTCTCCCCAAGGCATTACAAAAAGATTTTGGCAGCGTATGGTTGAATGGTTGGGGCTTTCGGAATTGAATTGGGCAGACTTGAACCAGAAACAAATTGAGTCCTTAACAGATTGCCTGTGTGCTTGCAAGTTTGAAGTAAATGGCAAGAGCACCCACAAAGAAGAATTCGTTACTTCTGGCGGCGTACGACTTGACGCTGTGAATTTTAAAACAATGGAAGTTAAACAGCATCCGAACCTCTATTTAGCGGGGGAAGTTCTTGATATCGACGCGCTCACCGGAGGGTTTAATTTTCAGGCTGCATGGACAACATCCTGGATTGCTGCAGAAAGTATGGACTGATACATAGTCACATTAAACCTTTGCCGATTTTTTCAATCCAACAATAAACTACATATCAAATGAAAAGAATCATCATCATTTGCAGCATGCTCCTTTTTGGAGGATTCGGCATGCAAGCACAAGATCAGCAAAACAAGCGTCCGGAACAAGCCCAGACTGAAAACCGTGCCAATCGCGAGGCTCAAGTTAAACAGGACCTCGGTCTAACAGACGTCCAAAGCACTGAGTGGGATCGAATTCATGACCAATACAGGTCTAGGGCAAGGTCAGTGAGAAATTCAAATGAAATGGATGAGACCGCCAAGAAGTCCAAGATGAAAGAGCTGAAGAAGTTCAAAAATGACAATATTGAAGCACTGCTATCACCGGAACAGAAGAATAAGTGGGAAGAGATGAAAAAAGAAAAGCGTGCTCGAAAACATGGAGGAAAACACGAAGGTGAGTACCCATCAAAAAATTAACATAGAATTATTGATTAAAGGGCTTCGTTTACGAAGCCCTTTTCTAATTTGCGAGCTAGAACCTAAGCTCCTCCCATGTTGGCGATTTACATTATTGTTGCGCTCATTATTCTTTATTTCTTGCTTTTTTTCGGCTTTGGCTGGTATTTATCTACGCCCGGTTACCAAGGACCAAAAACCGATCATTTTGATGGGAAAAAATTCATAAACCCAGGAAATGTTCAAAGCAATGGGTTCAAAGAGGTCATCAAATACATGTTATCAGACAGCCGTGGCATTTGGACTGAAGTCATCTCCAAGAAGAAGCGCAAAGCACCAGACTCAGCTCATGGAGACGAGGTAATCGTTACTTTCATCAATCACAGCACCTTCTTGATTCAGTGCAAGGGAGTTAACATTCTGACAGACCCAGTTTGGAGCAAAAGATGTAGCCCTTTTCAATGGGCAGGTCCCAAAAGATTTCATCAACCAGGTTTGGCACTTGACAACTTACCAAAAATTGATGTGGTGCTGCTAAGCCACAATCACTACGACCATCTTGATCTTGAAACCCTCAAAAAGATTCAGAAGGTTCACCAGCCTCAGTTTGTTGTTCCCTTAGGCGTTGACTTGTTCTTAAATAAAAAGGGGATTGCCTGCAAAGCCGTTTTAGACTGGTGGGGTGAAACGGTAGTTGCTGGAAACCTCCGAATAAAAAGCACTCCAGCGCAGCATTTTTCTTCAAGAGGATTATTTGATAAGGACCGTAGCTTGTGGTGCGGATATGGAATCGGGATTGAAAATGAATGGTTGTGGTTTGCAGGAGACTCAGGATATGGGCCTTTCTTTAAAGATATTGGCAGAGAGCTTTCTCCCTTGCGAGCGTCTATTATTCCAATAGGTGCTTTTAAGCCAAGATGGTTCATGCAACCGATTCATATGTCGCCTCCAGAAGCCATTCAAGCTCATGAAGATGTTAATTCTCCTTATTCAATTGCCTGTCATTTCGGAACTTTTCCATTGGCCAAAGACGGAATGGATGAACCGGTCAATGAATTATTGATCTGCCTAAATGATCCAGATAAGTCTGAAATCAAATTTATAGTCCCCCGGCCCGGAAAATCTATCTCGGTTCCAACAAGAGGTGAGCACAAATAATCAATCTACGTCTTGCCAAATTTCCACTTCATTCCCATCTGGATCTTTCACCCAAGCGAATAAACCCTGATCATGTGTTTCTGGACCACGAAAAGCCTGGTTCTTGTATTTTAAATGATTCAATGCCTCTTCCATATTAAGCACCCTTAGATTCAAAGTAAACGTTTTTGGGGCCTCTTGGTTCAGTTTATCATCGGATTGACTAATACTGAATACGGTATATCGTTTTTTATCCTCTTCACCGATATAAAATAAGGACAACCCAAAGAGCTTCTCACCCATTACAAATTCGTACTTCAAATCGAACCTGTCTGCATACCAATCCGCCAATTCTCTGGCGTTATTTGACTTGATGAAAACGCCTCCAATTTGTGTGATCATGTTTGTTGATTTAGAGAAAAAAGATACAATATCTCTTGCGTTTTTATGAGCCCTACCTTGGGTTTTGTACATCTAGTCATGCTACGTGTACTCTCTTCTATCGTGTGTATTTTTATTCTTGCCAGTACTTCTGTACAATCTCAGTCCAACCAAGCTTTCCCCACCAATTCCGAGGAGATTGTTAAGCGCGTGAATTCAGGAGAAAAAAGCTGGGAGTCCAATGATTCACTGCGCTTCAAAGTTCTTCAAGCTTTTATCGCCACCAAACAAAAAAACCTTCCACAACTTCCCGATTCAAACTGGGATGATTGGCTATTGACTCAAAGCGGTCTACCGTCTGTTGAAGCCCATGTAAAACTGGCCGTTTTCAGATCTAGACAAGGAAAATTTTCTCTCGCAAACAGCTCTTTAGAATTAGCAAACAACGAACTTATTTCTATTGAAAAGCAAAGTGAAAAATGAAGACAAGCTAGAGCAGAATACTTGGCCGCCAAGGCTGAAATTGAGTGGATGGCCGGACACCCTTTTCAAGCCATCCAGGCGCTAAATCTTGCGCTCATTCCTTCTTTGGAGAATGAATATGAACTCTCTCCGGCCATGCGAGCCCAAATGAACAACAACATGGGAATTCTGCAATGGCATTTGGGCGAATTGGACGAAGCCCTTACCTACTTCAATCAAGCATTGCGGGCTTACAAATTAATACATGGCTAGACGCATCCTAAAACAGGCAGGTGTTATAACAATTTAGGTGTGGTCCTGCTCCATTTAGGAGATTTGGCTCAAGCTCGAATCAACTTTGAAAAGGCCCTTGAAATTGCAGAAATAGACCCTTGGAGTTTTGGGCTCAGAAGCCTCATTCACAACAAGCTCGGAATCATTTTTTTATCTGAAAATGAAGTTCAAAAAGCGCTTGATCATTTTACGCGTTCATTCGAAGAATTAGAGAAGAGACAAATAGGAAATACAAAATATGAATTAGATGTATGGAGGTTTTCAGCAGAGGCATATCTAACTAAAAATGACACCGCCTCCGCTTTGGACGCCATGAAACATGCCTTGACAATCATAAACTCAGCTGAAGGAGAATTAGGCATTCATGGGGCCGAGCTCTATACTCAACTCAGCCAAATAGAACCCGCAAATAGAAAATCACACTTACTGGCCGCAGCTGAATGCATGGAGAGAGAAGGCGCAACTACGCATGCTGATTACGCGGGAATTCTACTTGCATTGGGTGATTATTTCATAGAAGCCGACGAACAAGAATCTGCACATCATTTCTATGAAAACGGCCATAGGATTTTGCTTCAAAAATTGCATAATGGCGAAATCGAAAAACAGCTTATCACCTCTTACTCACGAAAGGCAAAATGGCAATTTCAAATAGAGTCTTATGGCGAATTGACCAAAGCGTATTGGGATAGCTCTTTGCACTATATGGATATCCTTAGAACCAGGACCCCGTTTCCTGATTCAAGAGACAATTTCTTCAAGGTTGGAAATGATGTTTATCCGGAAGCCTTGGCCCAAGCAACAAGTATTTGTCGGGAAAAAACAAAGCACTCAGATAATAAAGGGGAAAGCATTTTCAGATTAATAGAGCACAGCAAATCATTCACCTTTACTGAACATCTTTTGAATCAACGGATGGTTCAGGGCACTGAAGAAGGACGGCTAAGCAGGTCCCGTTTAGCCGAGTACAACTTTTTATGGGAGCTTATCAATCAACTCAACGAGGGGTCAGAGAAGGAACTTGAACTGAGAGGCAGGTTCAACAAAGAACCAGATGCAAAATTTTGAGATTGCATTTGGTCACGACACAATCCGTAGCAGAAGAACACTAATCGGGGATGATAATATTGGTACACATCTCCAAAGGCGTTTGTTTTGCTATCTACATATTCTTGCCATGCCTGATCAACTCGTTTCATAGCTGAATAAGCATTTCTGTGTATAAGACTCCTGAGTTGTACTTTTTCCCAAACTGAACTTCCTTTTATATTACATCTACAAACTAATACTTTACGTCTATATAATTAACACTGTTACGTGCACAATATTCAGTAAATGTATGACCTAACCTTGAAAAAAAAAACCAACTTGTAGACGTCAAATTAAAACTCAACATATGTCCTTGATTGGAAAAAAAGGTGAAGAACGCCAGCAAATATTGCGTCAACACCTTGACATTCAAAAAGAGCTTGAACTTGTACGTATTGAAAATAAATCGCTGAAAGAAGTCAATTCACAGCTGAAAGAGCAACTAGAAATTAGAGAAGTTGACT
>CAZKMC010000091.1:0-218 GCA_964553485.1 uncultured Comamonadaceae bacterium | reverse complement strand
GACTTTCAAAATTTATTTTCTTATGTGCAGGAAATACAAGCTGCTTGTACAAATTGAACTATTGATTTCTTTACACATCACTTGGTTAGTTTGGAGTTCAGATAACCTTATTCCAAGAAAATTAAGCCTAACTGGATGTTTGTAGCTGAGAAACCCTTAAATTAGACTACCCTTTAGAGGGTCATCTTTTGTTGGTTATATCTACTTTGGACTTGGAC
>CAZKMC010000090.1:9153-9992 GCA_964553485.1 uncultured Comamonadaceae bacterium | reverse complement strand
CCGTGGGCCACTCAAAGCGCAATTTGGTCATAAGATGTTCAAGGTGCCCACTTTGAAGTGTTTTTGGTGGCCCTATCGGGCCAAGGAACACTCCCTTCGTTTTCAATTGATCTACCAAGAACTGCGTCACTATTTCCTGCTCCTCATATTCCTTTGCACTCCAATCTGCAGCCCGAGGCGCGCGCTTATCACGTGTGCCGGCTAAAGACATCGTGGTGCAGAATCCTTTCTCACAGTCCAGCAAGATTTCCGGACTTGCTCCCGCCCACAGCCCACAGTCCGGATGGTAAAAAACGTAGCAAAAAGCATCAGGGTAGGCGGTACTCAATGTATTGAAAAGAACATCTATTGCAGGTAATGTCTGTGGGTGCTTTTCAACTCTGGAAAGCACCACTTTATCCAATTTGCCGCTTTTCATGTGTCTCACAGCAGACTGAACCATCGCAATGTGTTCTTCTTTGGAAGTACTTGACGGCTTAGATAAGCCACTGGAAAATTCTATGGAGTTTGGAACTAGCCCTTCCTGAAAGGGTTGTGATTGACCACTGAGGATAATCTCCTCGTGCGAAGCACCGTCAAAAGGCGCAAAACGAAATTGCTCTGAGCCAAATTCGGAATGAATCAGAATGTGTGCAGAAGAAACTTGTGGACTACGCCAGAGGGCAAAGGGAGTCAAGGCTTTAGGCTTTGGGTGCAGTAACAATCATCACAGTTAACCTGCAAATTGCAATCAAACGTTCTTGTTCATCCGTTAGATCGATTTGCCAGATGTGAAGTTTGCCGCCTTGGTGCACAATGCGTGCTTTGCCAGTTACAACGCCTTTGCGCATTTCACGGAC
>CAZKMC010000090.1:8254-9143 GCA_964553485.1 uncultured Comamonadaceae bacterium | reverse complement strand
CATGATTGGCATTGATCTCAATTCCTACTGCGCCTTTTCCTTGTTCAGTTACTAAATAATGTGAACCAATACTTCCGAGTGTTTCGGCTAGTGAAACTGAAGCCCCTCCGTGCAAGAGTCCATACGGTTGGTGGGTGCGATGATCAACGGGCATAGTGCCTTCCACATATCCCTCTTTAAGTTGAGTGATTGTGATTCCCAAAGATTCAGCCAACGTATTGACCGACATCTTATTCATTTCTTGTAGTTCCTTTGGTGAAATGTCCTTCATCCTCTTTGAATTTCTACTTTTGTCAAAGGTACAATTTCACCTTATGTCCACACAGGAAGAGTCACACCGTATATTATTGGTTGAAGACGAGCAAGCGATTCGCAAGACTCTTCAGTTGAATTTGGAATTAGAGGGCTATGTGGTGGTTGCTGCCGTGAATGGGGCAGAGGCACTTGAGTGCTTTCGGAACCAGCGTTTTGATATGGCCATTCTTGATGTGATGTTACCTCAAGTAGATGGGTTTACTGTATGTAAGACCATTCGTCTCGAAGGCAATCAAACCCCGGTTCTATTTCTTACAGCCAAGCATTCTGGTCCCGAAAGAGCAGAAGGTCTTCGACTTGGCGCGGATGATTACGTAACAAAACCTTTCCATTTAGAAGAATTACTGTTGCGAGTGCGCAACCTGGTTCAAAGAAAGAATAGTATAGCCCCTGAATTGGAGAAGTATTCATTTGGACGCAATCACCTTGATTTCAAGACTTATAAGATCAGAGACAATCAGGGCCAAGAACGGCAAATGAGCAAACGTGAAATGATGTTACTCAAATTATTGGTTCAGAATAAAGGGCAGGTTGTGAGCCGAGAAGAGATTCTGGAAACAGTTTGGGGGTATGA
>CAZKMC010000090.1:0-8244 GCA_964553485.1 uncultured Comamonadaceae bacterium | reverse complement strand
ATGTGTATCCGTCTACAAGAACCATTGATAACTACATTTTGGCATTCAGGAAATATTTTGAGCCAAATTCGAGGCAACCTATTTACTTCTTCTCCGTCAGAGGAGTAGGATATAAATTTTCGCCTTGAGAAAAAAAGTTTTCTAAAATAGGCAACCTTTTCAAATCTAATCGTCTTATGATTAGTACGCAGTTTCCAGGACTGCGTAGGTTTCAAAATTTTCCTTGCAGGTTTACAGAAGAGGGTTCAAAACGAACCCTTTTTTGTTGCCCTAAAGTTTGGGTCAGACTAACTTGACATACACCACTTTTTTGGCGCTGTAGAACTCCCCTTCAAAATGATCGCTCAGGTCTAGAACCTCCCATGTAGCTTTAGCTTTAGCCAATTCATCTACCAAGTCACCACCTTTAAGAAGGAGCATGCCATTTGGCCAGGGATTGATCTGTTTGGGACGGATTTTATTTCGCACCCAAGGAATAAAATCATGCAATTTGGCCACGGCCCTGCTTACTACAAAATCAAAACTACCCAGAACTTTTTCTGCCCTTTCATGAATCGCTGTGACATTCTTTAGTCCCAAAGCAGAACTAACTTCATTCACTACTTTGATTTTTTTTCCAGTTGAATCTACCAAAGTGAATTGCACTTTGGGATAAAGTATGGCGAGCGGAATTCCGGGAAAGCCACCACCTGTTCCAACATCAAGTATTTTCGAATGGTCTGCAAACTTCATCACTTTGGCGATGCCAAGAGAATGCAATACATGGTGCTCATATATATGGTCAATGTCTTTCCGAGAAATCACATTGATTTGAGCATTCCATTCTGCATAAAGAGGTCCTAATTGAGCAAATTGCTCTTTTTGGACATCAGTGAGATTTGGAAAATGGGTGTAGATCAAGTCTACGCCTTGAGGAGTTTCAGATTTTATCACGTGTATTTTTCATGATCTGATAAAGAAAATCTCTAGCACGGAAAAGCTGAGCTTTTACCGTTCCAAGCGGGATGTCCAATTCAGCGGCTATCTCTTCATATGAAAGTTCTTTGAAATAGCGTAGTTCAATAAGTTCACGGTAACGAGGCTTAAGGCGGGTAACTATTTCGCGCATCTTTTCAATACGTTCTTGCTTTTCCAGTGCCTGAATTGGATCGAGGCCTCCGTCAGTGATGCTAATTTCTTGTGCGTCTCCTTCAGAATTGGTAAAGCCGCTATCTAATGACATCGCCTTGATGCGCTTCTTTCGAATAAAGTCGATGGCGTTGTTTGAGGCAATCTTGAATAACCAAGTAGAAAAAGCGAATTGCGGGGTGTATTGGTGCAATCTTTTGAATGCTTTTCCAAAAGCCTCAATGGTCAAATCATCTGCGTCATCTTTGTTGTTGATCATCTTGAGCAACATGAAATAGATCGATTCGCGATAACGATCCATGAGCTCGGCATAGGCACGTTGATCTTTTTCGTTCAATGCCGTCTGCACAAGTTCATAGTCGCGCTTTGCCTTATCTGATAAATGCTGACTTACGTCCATGTCTTGGGTTTCGATACTAGGTTTGATAACCATATGATAGGGTTAGTGATCCACAAAAGGGCTTCCAATACGGGTGAAGCCCAGAAAAGACTGGATTGCCCCATTTTGTCCATTGACACTTTAAAAGTAACCAATTGAATGAGGTATCTGAGCAATAGCATGATTCCGGCTATCAAGAATGCGTTGTGTAAAACCATCAAAAGCACCCCACAAGCCCACATCAGCGTGAAACTCAGTGGCCACATGGCCAAAAAGAATTTATGAATGAAGCGGTAGTGACCAGAAGTGGTCAAGTGCCGTTTTTTTTGTTTAAACCAGCTGCTAAAGTCAGTTTTTGGGGCTGAAACAGCTTGTGATTCTGGAGCAAATTGAATTGTGCATTTGGCTCTGGGGGCGGCTTCCTGGACAAATAAGTCGTCATCGCCTGAAGCTATGTGGTAATGGCTTTTGAACCCACCAACATCAAAGAATAACGATTTACTGTAAGCCATATTCCGGCCAACTCCCATGTAGGCATTTCCCGCCGCAGCCATTCCCAAATAGTTCAAACCAATAAAATAGGCGTCAAAACGGATGAGTGCATTGAGCAAACCAGGAGAATAGCCGTAGGGCGAGAAGCCTAGGACAAGCTCAGACCTTTCCTCGGCCAAAGGCCCAGAAATAGAACGCAACCAACTATTTGAAGAAGGTCTGCAGTCTGCATCTGTCAATACAATGATGTCTTTTTTAGCTCCTTTTATTCCCAATGTGAGCGCAAACTTCTTGCCTTGCATGAGTTGTTTTTCCTCATCAAGTTCGATCACATGGATACGTGGATATTGGATTTGCAGAGCTTTCAAAATGTCTTTACTGTCGTCCCAACTGTTGTCATTTACAACTACTAGCTCAAAGTCAGGATGATCCTGTTCCATGAGTTGGGGAATAAGTTCCATTAGATGTTTTTCTTCGTTTCGAACACAAATTACCACAGAGCAAGGAACTATTGCTTCATCCAATGGCTGATGCTTCCATAGGGCAATTCTGACATGAAAGTAAAGGATATGGAATATCTGATATGCAACAGCCAGGCTAAATACTGTAAACAGCACAAGTGGCAACATGGACGGCTCGGAAAGGAAATTCCACATATGGCATTTTTACGTCTACGAAAATACCTGTTCATGGGTGCTCAGGAAACATAAAAAGGCGACCAAGGCCGCCTTTTTATGAACATTGAATGGGGGTAAATCAATGCTGAATAGCAATTTTCTGGGTGATTTGTCCCTCAGCATGTAACACACGCAAGGAATACCAACCATTGGCAAACTGCCCTACGTTGATTTGTTCATTGGACAAATTATCCTGAGTTGACCAAACAGAGATCAGTTTTCCGCTGATATCGTACAATTGAATGGTTTGAACATCCAGATTAGAAGGCCAGTTCACGGAAAGTACGTCATTAGCAGGATTCGGATATACTTGTAAAGTTGGCAATGCTTCACGATCTCCTACGCTAACATCATTGGTGCAGAAGTCGTGGGAGGCAATACCTTCAAATTGGCCACCAGTGAAAATCGTCACGTTGCTTGGATTGATGATAGCGTATGACCCCAAACCAAAATCGCAGCAGATTCCATCGCCAAATGAATCATAGATGGTAAATTCATAACAGCCTTCTGCCAAACAAAGCGGCGTATCGATCACTGCTTGATCCTGATCATCTGAGTATGGTCCACCTGAATAAATCGTATTACCGCCCTGAGCAATTTCCCAAGTGGTTTCAGAACCATAATCATCAAGAGTAATACTGAAAGTAAATTCAACTGTAGGACCAGAGAAAGCCACAAAATTGGCTGAAGTTTGATTGTTGAAAGCGTTTTCATCTGTCAAGCCATTTGGATCTTCTACCCAAACCAAAAGTTCATTATCGCCTTCTGCAACTGTGAGTGTTGGAAGGTTGATGGTTTCGTTTTCATTCTGTTCCAAAGAACCTGTCCAATCAATACTTTCTGTGGTTCCGCTATTGAGCTGGTAATATACCGTGGCAGAGGTGAGGACCACAACTCCACTATTCAAGATGTTGACAGTGGGTGTTACTTCACTGCCGCATATGACATCATCAATTCCAGCAAGAGAGCCAACTCCGGCATCATTGTCGTAAACAACTGCACCCTCTGGCCAACCATCTAGAATAGTTGCTCCAGAGTTTCCTGGATCGAGCCAATCGCGCAAACGAGTTGCAGCGCTGTTGCCATCCCAGCTCACTCCGAAACGTCCGTACCAGTCTGCCTGACCGTTGTTGACTGTTCCAGAACAAGCTGCAAATCCTCCGTATAGTTGACCAACAATTCTGTGGTCTTGGTCAAACAAAGCAGATCCAGAAGATCCTCCTTCAGTAACACCAAGTTCCCATGCGTCAATGTACCATACTGCAGCCCCGCCTTGGTTGGCGTGATAAGGACTGTCATCTTCAAAACATATTTTCTTTACGTCACCTGATGGGTGGTGGATACCGACTGTAAAAACAAGATTCTCATCGTCTGTATTATTCCAACCGCAATACTGTGCGTTGAAATCTACTGGGGGAACTTCGCTTAATTCCAAAAGCGCAAAATCGGATGCTCCGTTATTTGCTTTAAGCTCTGAACCCGAAATACTCTGATCTGTGGGACCAGTTGACCCTGTGCAATCGTCGTTTTCATGGTTGAAGTAAAATACCCAGTTGTTCTCTCCTCCAAGGCAGTGATTCGCCGTTAAGAAATAAGGAGTTCCGTCCTGAGCAGTGTTGTTCACCAAAGTTCCAGAGCATTGTGCAAAACCTCCACTTACAATTAAGGCTACCCCACGCTTTTCAGTTTGCCAAGGTGCTCCTTCGTCACAATTCACATTGATGTTGCAATTGCCAGAAGTTCCAAAAGGCCCACGCTCTGTTTCAACCGCAGCTTCATAAGCTGGTAGAATAGAACGGTAACCATGTACAATTTGTCCAATATGAAGTGAACCCTCTCCAAATGCGGACGCCGGCTCATAATATTCGATTACCGCACGGTCGCCATGGAGCAAACCAACAGCTAGTGAATTCCATTCCTTGTTGTTCTTGTGAGTGAATGAACCCAAATACTTGGAACGATCTCCATTCCAAATAAAAACACTTGCACCTTTAGGAAGGTGATACGAATCGAAGAATACAGAAACAGATGTTGCTTCCGGACATTCAATTCCAAATTGCCAAATACGATCTCCGTTGGAAAGGGTGGCCCATTGTCCGTCAGAATCAATGCCGAAACTTACATTTTGCTCCACACCAAAACGATAAGGGGCTTCTTTGTATTGATCAGTAACAGCATCTTGCCCTGCAAGTTGAGCCTTATTGATGTCTGGCATTCTCTCAAATGCGATATCAAATTGATTGATGTCTTTTACATTCCATTGGCTTGGCTCGCCTCCATAATTGATTTGTGCCGAAACGCCCATTGAGAAAATAAAAGCGAAAATAAAGAGTAAGGAAATCCTCATGATTAAAGTTAAAAGGGTGATTAATAGGTGTATTCAATTCGGTCTGGAAAACCGGTCAAATGAATGATCAGTTTTTGTGACCCCGGATATTGTAAAGCTTTAATGTTGAATTCTAAGTTTTTGGAAATCAGTGCTCTGCACATGTCTTCATTGGCGTTATGATCAAGAACAATGGTTGTCTGTGGTGGAAGGCTTTTCATGTGCATGCCTGTCCCTTTCAGTTCAAATTCATGGTCCTTGCAACCACCTCCATATTGAACTTGTAGATGAAGAATATCTCCTTCTACATAAGCTCCTTCAAGGGTGATCGGGTCCGATTCTATTTTCCCCATGGCAGGGTCAAGCATGATCTTGGGAGTAGGAATTTCCTGTAGGGTTTCCTTTCCTTCTGTCATATTTTCTTCTACAACGGCCGCGACCTCTGACTTTTGCTTACATCCGAAAATGAACATGGCCAGGGTTAATGTCAATAAGATAGTTCGCATGGGTTAAATTTAAACACAATAGGGGATTACTGGTGCTGATAGTTCACCTTTTCATGGATTCCCATTGAAGCTTCCTCTGCAAAGAACAAAGATGAGGCTGACATTATAGACCGAGTGCCAGCAAGTTTTCAAAAGGGACCTCTCAGTTTCGAGCTTAAACAGCTTGTTTTGATTCCAGCAATTCCTTCAGCGCAATCATTTCATCACGCAATTTGGCGGCGGTCATAAAATCCAAATCCTTGGCTGCTTTCTCCATTTGTTTACGTGTGCGGTCAATGGTCTTTTGCAGTTGGTCCGCCGACATATATTTGATAACTGGATCGGCTGCTATTGCTGAACCTTCTGGGGCAGTGTCGGGATATGACCTGGTGCGGTCATCAATCAAGCCTGACTGCTGGAATACGGTTTTCTTGCCTTTGTGAATTTGGGCAGGTGTAATTCCGCGTTCTTCGTTGTAAATCATCTGCTTGGCCCTTCTTCGGGAAGTTTCCTCTATAGTTTGAGCCATGCTGGCGGTAATTTTATCCGCATACATGATCACTCTTCCATTGACATTTCGAGCTGCTCTACCCGCTGTTTGGGTCAATGATCGGTTGCTTCTCAAAAAGCCTTCTTTGTCGGCATCCATGATTGCAACAAGTGAAACTTCAGGTAAATCCAAACCTTCTCTCAGCAGGTTGACTCCAACCAATACGTCAATAATTCCCTCTCTCAACTGGCTCAGAATTTCAATCCGGTCCAAAGTCTTCACTTCTGAATGGATGTAGGAACATTTTATTCCCAACTTATCCATGTATTTGGATAATTCTTCGGCCATTCGTTTGGTCAACGTGGTCACCAGTATCCTTTCGTCATTGGCAATAGTGGCTTGAATTTCATCCAACAAGTCATCCACTTGGTTGGTGCAGGGGCGTACATCAATAGGGGGGTCCAAGAGGCCTGTGGGTCGCACCAATTGTTCAACCACCACACCTTCTGATCGTTCCAATTCAAAATCTGCGGGAGTTGCACTCACAAAAATGATTTGGTTCAACATACTCTCCCACTCGTCGTATTTTAATGGGCGGTTGTCAAGAGCGCTTGGCAAGCGAAATCCGTAGTCCACTAAGTTTATTTTTCGCGAACGATCCCCGCCGTACATGGCTCCAATTTGCGGAACAGTCACGTGGCTTTCGTCTATCACAAACAGAAAATCGTTCGGGAAATAATCGATCAAACAGAATGGCCGTTGTCCTTCTTCTCTGCGGTCAAAATACCGTGAGTAGTTTTCTATGCCCGAACAATAACCAAGCTCGCGCATCATCTCCAAATCATAAGTGACCCTCTCCTCGAGGCGTTTAGCCTCCAAATATTTACCCTGATCATTGAAAAAATCTACCTGCTTGACCATGTCTTGCTGGATCTCCCAAATGGCAGCACTCATGGTATCTTTGGCGGTGACAAAAAGGTTGGCAGGATAAATATTTACTTCGTTGAACTCATGGAGGACCTGCGCCGTTTTCGGGTCAATGGATTCGATGGACTCAATTTCGTCGCCCCAAAATCCAACACGCAAAGCATGATCCGCATAGGCCAGGAAAATGTCCACGGTATCTCCGTTCACGCGGAAGGTGCCACGTTGAAAATCTGCGGTGGTGCGGCTATATAAACTCGCTACAAGTCGATGTAAAAAACTATTCCGCGCAATTTTTTGTCCCACCTCAATCGGAATCATACTCTTGTGAAATTCCACGGGATTTCCAATTCCATAAATGCAGCTAATACTTGCCACCACTATGACATCTCTTCTCCCAGAAAGTAGGGCAGAAGTAGCACTCAGCCTCAGTTTTTCAATTTCATCGTTGATGGAAAGGTCTTTCTCGATGTACGTTCCGGAAGCGGGCAAGAATGCCTCCGGCTGGTAATAATCGTAGTAAGAAACGAAATACTCTACGAGGTTGTCTGGGAAGAATTCCTTGAACTCGCTGTACAGCTGTGCGGCGAGAGTTTTGTTGTGAGAAAGAATGAGCGTAGGACGCTGGGTCTGCTCAATCACATTGGCAATGGTGAAGGTTTTTCCTGAGCCCGTTACACCCAGCAAAGTCTGAAATGGCGCGCCGCTGTCAAGGCCTTCAACAAGTTGTTTGATTGCTTCCGGTTGATCTCCGGTAGGACTAAAGTTTGAGTGAATTTTGAAATCCATGAGAAGGTAAATTTACAACCATTTCTGTCCTTCTAAAAGAGCCAACCTACCCGAAGCGCAAAACGCAATGACACGGCCACAAAGTTCTCGTCGAAAGTGTAGTTGCCATCCTTGCCTTCTAGTCCAAATCGTTGTCCGATCTGCGGTATTCCGTTGAGGTGTTCTTCGAAAAATCCTACTGAAGCCACAGGGTCTACTTCTGCAGTTCCTGTGAGCCTGTTGCTGTTCACGCCAAAACCTAACAAGGTCAGATCCAGCGCATAACGGTCATTTTTGATCCACTGGATTCCATATTGAATCCCAAGCGTGGTGTAATTCCAATCTGCTGTGAATGCGTAGTCAAAAGTTTCTTTTTTGTACTTGGCCTGTAGGCCGAGGAGACTATGCTGCAGGTACATCGCGATGTACGGTTTAACGGGTTGTTGCCTCGCTTTGTTGGTGTAGAAGCGGTACTCCCCATGAAAGGCCATGCCCGTGGATTTGGCCCCGGTCAACTCAAATTCTGATTCCCCGCCTTGAAGTAAAAAATTGGGACCGTTCATTTCGGGGCGGTA
>CAZKMC010000089.1:0-10033 GCA_964553485.1 uncultured Comamonadaceae bacterium | reverse complement strand
CTGGAAATTCATAGTATTCCACTCAAGCATAGAATTGATTGCACCGGGTTCATATTCATTGAAAAAGAAAAACAACCTAAAGTATCTAAAAGCACGATTTATAAGCACAAGCTTAGTGTTGAAGAAATCATCCAGCTGAAATCCAAAAAGGATGTGGAAAGGGCTAATGGAAATATTTTTAAATGGCAGGAACTAACCGAGCCAATTGCACCAATTAGGAAATATGCGTTTTGCTCAGATACAGCGTATTTGGAGACACTTGCTGAAGACCTTAAAGGGGTTGATTTGCTTTATCATGAAGCTACTTTCATGCATGACATGCTTGATAGAGCAAAAGCTACTTTTCACTCCACTGCTCATCAAGCTGCTGAATTAGGAAAAAAAGCAATGGTTGATAAATTGGCATTGGGACACTTTTCAGCTCGTTATAAATCTCTTGATTCATTACTTGCAGAAGCGCAAGAAGTCTTCCCTAATACCGTTCTGGCTTTAGAAGGTATGTGCTTGAAAATACCACAAAAGGTTGTGTAAAACTTCTTTTGGGCTGATCGGTTGATTTCGTAACTTTGTTATTTAGACTCAATTTAAATAATGTCAGATATTAAGGTTGTAATTGCAGATAGTAACCAACTTATCCGTTGTGGATTGAGTGGGATACTGGAGGCAATTCCAGAAGCACAACTACTGGACCAAGTTGGTGATGAAACAGCCTTATTTGCGTCTCTCAAGCAAAATCATCCGAATGTACTTTTGATTGATTTTTTAGCCAATGGTTTTACCGTTGACTCAATACCATCTGTGAAAGTCATTTCTCCCGAAACTCGAGTTGTGGCCATCACCACTGAACAATCAGGTCATACAATTGTGAACGCACTCAAAGCCGGAGTCGACAGTTATATCAAAAAGGACTGTGATGTCCAGGAAATTAAGGACGCGATTTTAGAAACTGGTAAAGGCGGTAAGTTCTTTTGCGGACAAATTCTAGAGGCTATTCGCAAGGAATCCATTGACCTAGATGACTTAGCGCTCATGAATATTAGTTGTGAGCCGGTATTGCTTTCTAGAAGAGAATTAGAAGTCATTACACTCATTGCAGAAGGACATACCAATGTTCAAATTGCTGAGAAACTGTTCCTAAGCAATCATACGGTCAACACACACCGAAAAAATATCATGTCGAAGTTGGGCGTGAATAACACCGCTGCCATCGTAATGTACGCAGTGAAAACAGGATTGGTGAGCCCGAACAAATTTCTGTTCTCGCCGCAGCAAAGTTGAATCTTTATAAATATTTTACACTTTCGTGTAGTTTTCAGCCGTTTCAGTCTGTAAATTGCATAACCGTTATTTTGACGGATAACAGCATGCGGTAAAAGTGCCGGTAGCGCCTAAATGACAGGACCATGATTGCTGAAGACAGTATGATAAATATTCAACCCACAAATCAATCGCGACTAGAGCAAACAGATTTTAATAATCTGGCCTTTGGCCGCGAATTTTCTGACCACATGTTCATCATGGATTACCAAGATGGAAAGTGGCAATCCCAAAGAATTGTTCCCTACCAGACGCTATCTATGAGCCCTGCCGTTTCAGTGATGCACTACGGGCAGGCTATATTTGAAGGCATGAAGGCTTTTCGAACAGATGACGGAAAAGTCAATATGTTCAGGCCGTTCGAGAACATCAAAAGATTCAATCTTTCCGCAGAAAGAATGTGTATGCCAACTATACCTCAAGAAATGTTCATTGAGGCATTAGAACAACTGCTCAATCAAGACAAAGACTGGATTCCGAAACAATCAGATGCATCTTTGTACATCAGGCCTTTTATGTATGCTTCCGATGAATATATAGGCGTCAAACCCTCGGAAACCTACCGTTTCGTGATCTTTACATGCCCAGTCAGTAAATACTACAAAGGGGCAGTAAAAGTCAAAATTGAAACCCATTATAGTCGGTCTGTCAAAGGCGGAACTGGCTTTGCAAAAGCTGCTGGAAATTACGCCGCAGCGCTATACCCCGCAAAAAAAGCCCAATTAGAAGGGTTTGATCAACTCATTTGGACAGACGCCCAAACACACGAGTTTATCGAAGAGTCGGGTACAATGAACATCGTTTTTAGAACGGGGAATAAAATTATCTCACCAGCAGTAAGTGAGACTATTCTAAGAGGAATCACCCGAGATAGTGTACTCCAACTAGCAGTGGATTGGGGCTACGAAGTTGAAGAAAGACCTATCCGAGTTTCAGAAATCATTGACTTACTGAAAGCAGGAAAACTGGATGAAGCTTTTGGCGCGGGTACAGCCGCTACCATTGCACCAATTGGCGCAATTTCATTCAAAGATGTGTTGTATGAGCTTCCAGACCATAAAACCTGGGAGTTTGCCAACAAAGCAGCTGGCGAAATGGATAAAATAAAACGAGAAAAATCTCCAGATACACATCAATGGAATCATTTTGTGATGTGAGATTTATGGAATACTTATTGAAAAAGCATCTTTGTAATATGAAGGTGCTTTTTTTATTCCTTATTATAACCTTCTCTATCTCTGCTCTAGCTCAGCAAGGGAAAGATGAAATATTGTTGAGGGGACAGATTTATTCGACCTCCACTTCTTCTCCTGTGGAAAATGCTCATATTCAAGTTTCTGATTTTGACAATGTGCATGCAATCAGCGCAGGAGACGGTAGCTTTCAACTTACCCTGCCTCGCAAGGACACCTATCTTATCCGTGTCAGCCATATTTCTTTCAAAGACTCGATTTATGAAATAGGCACAAGCCCTAACGTGACACAGATCTCCGTTCGTCTCGAATTAAGGCCTGTTCAGTTCAATATTCCTGAGGCCATTATTACCGGAAAACCAAATGAGGTTTATGGTAGTAAGGTTCACCACGTTGCAGATTTTGTATTCAGAGACAACGGCATGCTCTTGCTTACCTATGAAAAAGAAGAAAGATGGAAACGGCCAAGCCAAATTGATAAATCCATTTTTCAGAGCTGTAAATTGATTTGGATAGACTCTTTGAATCAAGAAAAAGCTGTGCAAAGCGTCCATTTTAAATGCCATCAATTCTATTCCGATTTTCTGAAAGAGTGTTTTCTAGAGACGGAAGAGGGTGTTTTTAACGTAAAATTGAAAAACGATATAATAGTGCTTTTACCAGTGTCTCTAGAAGATTTTGAAGAGCTGATAGTTCCAATTGTAGACACGATTAACCAACATACTTTGGCTTCATCCTACCACCAGGAATATCCTGCATTTGAATATTATGGACTGAATAAAAAAGACAGCTCCTTGCTTCACTTCTGTCAGATTATAGATGAACCTTTAATGGAGCAGTACAGATCTGAGTTCAAATGGTTGAGTCCAAGAGAAAAACTGGAGGCCTACAGGCTAAGTTTAAAACATGACATCGACAAAGAAGTAGTAGGCGCTATGTTCACTGGATTCAGTCAATCAATATATTATGATGAACTCTACGCTCCACTTTTCGTAGCTGAGGACACCATCGAGGTCTTCGATCACTACAAACATCTCCTTTATAAATTTAACGAGGATCTCGAATGTGTTGATTCAATTCCAATTCAATATCACATTAGGAAACATTGGAGTAAAATGCTAATTAAGGACGAGGGAAATCACGCGGTTTATGCGTTATTCGAAAGAAATGGAATCCATGAGTTAAGATGTGTAAATAAAGAAACAGGACATATCACAGGAACTTTTCAGTTGTATCATAAATATCCTGAGAGCATTAAAATCAAAAACAATCAGGTCTATTACACTTACAGACCTTTTGAATCCTCACAAAAGAAATTTCTTTACAAAGAAACTTTGCACTTGAGTGATGCTGAATAGCGTTAAAAATTATCAAATTCACTCATGCTTTGTCGTTTTATCAATTCTCCTGCCGATATTCAAGCATGGCCAATTCAACACAAAGGCAAATTGATCGCTTTAAGGCAGCAAGCTCTGAGGAAATTCTCAATCTTTTAATTCAAGAAGAAGAACTTGTGTTGAATTCTGTAGTTGCATGCAATGAGTTGATTCAAAGAAAGATTTATGACTTGCCAATTCTATCTCTGAAAGCTCTCATAGCAGCGCTTCCCAATTATGACCTTAGTGCCTGTATCTGGAATGAAGTGGCTTGGAGCCGTCTGATCATCAATTTGATGTATCAAGAAGCTCAAAGACGACGTTTTCAACCACAGGATTGGTATTATCTCCTGGATCAAAATCAGAAAGGGCCAATTTCCAGAGCAGAGTTGGAAGTACTTCTTGCCAATAAAAATCAATCTATTGAGTGGATTTGGCGAGATGGTTTCGATAAATGGATGCATCAAAGAGACTGGCCTAATTTTATAGAACCTATTCAAAAAATCAATTGCAAACAGATTTCTAAGAAAGAGACATTTAAGAAACAATCTCAAAATCAACAAAATACAGGTGTTACAGTGGTGAGCGGTATATTTCAGTTCATCGAATTCCCTTTTTGGATTGGCCTCTTCTTCTTTGCCTTGTTCACATCTTACAATTCCTTCACAGGTCTATTATTACCTGTTGTTTTCTGCATATTCATGATTTTCCTTTCCATTCCTTTAGGGGTGGGCCTGTTGGCCCGAAGAACATGGGCTTGGAATCTAAAGGTGGTTACAGCAATGCTTACTATCCTTTGGTTTTTGAACATGTATTGGATTGATGGACGAGGGGCAGCTTGGGTGGTAGCTGCGGTTTTAGAAGGTATAATACTTACCTTAGTTTTATTAGCAAAACCATCATTGTCAACATATGAATAAGTTTCTTTTGGGAGTGCTCGCTTTATTGCTGGCTACTCCAAACTTTGCTCAAATTGAAAATGGAGCATTTACAGCTGCTGGAAGTGGCGTTGCTACACCGTTTGTTACAGATTATCAGGCTTTAGGGATTAACCCGGCCAATCTCAACCTACCACTGGAATTCGAAGGAAAACGTTTTGCGATGGGCTACATGGAAGGGGGATTCTCTCTTTTCTCTGAATTTTTCAGTAAAGAACAGCTTAGAGCAAACCTTTATCAACGAGATTTTGAAACGCTCACCCGAGAAGAAAAATTAGACCTCGCTCAACAATTTGCAGATGCCCCATTAATATTTGATTTAGACATTACCACGTTTGGTATTGGATTAAATACACAGATGGCCGGTGGTTTTGCTTTTTCAATGAAAGAACGAATGGATATTCAAACTCAGTTCGGATCACAAGTCTCTGATTTACTATTTCTAGGAAGCACAGCACCGTATTTTGACCAGTTGGTACTCAGCTCAGGAGATACCATTGCTAATTCTTCCAATCTATCACAAGACACGTTAGAAATGGTTATTCAAGGGATTATTTCACTCCAAAATGCCCAATCAATTTCTGAATTACTTTAAGGAACTCAAATAGGGTTGAGCTGGATTAGAGAATTCAACCTGGGATATGGAAAAAGACTCTTCAATGGTGAAAACCTGAAAATCTATGGAGGAGTTGGTATTAAAGGGTTCATAGGGAATTCACTAATGAGTGTTAGTGTTCAAGATGGCGAAACAGTTGCCTTTGCCGCATTCTCTCCAGTGTTTGATATTGATTATGGCGATGTGGAAAACCAAAATCCCTCTAGCTTAGGAAGCGCTCCAGCACTTGCCCCAGTGGGCCATGGTTGGGGTCTCGATTTTGGAGCAACAGTGATATTCAAAGAAAAATTAACGCTATCAGCTTCAGTGGTAGACATTGGGAAAATGACATGGGACGGAAATGTCTATGAATTAAATGATTTCGCATTTACGGAATACAGTGATGACGGAGTAGAGACCTTGAACTTCGTTGAACAGATTTTTGATTTAGCCAGCCCAGAGAGCTTCTTCAAATGGAACGGGGCGGAGTCCATCATAACAAAGCTACCAACCACTTTGCGTTTGGGTGCTGGATTGAAAGTCAATGACATGGTGAGAGTAGGAGGGGATATGGTCTTTCCTTTGAATGATGCCATTGTCAGTTATGACAAAGGCATCATTGCAATTGGAGGACAAATAAAGCCATTACCATTTTTGATCTTATCCGCTGGAATCCAGCAGGGTGGTGGGTACGGGACCAAAATTCCCGCGGGAATCATCTTCCAAGTTGGGGAAGGTACCTGGACAGCAGGGTTATCTTCAAGAGATGTAGTGACCTATTTCACAGAAAATGATCCTGTTATTTCTGCAAGTTGGGGATTTCTGAGATTTCGGTTTTGAAGGATTTATTCTACGTGCTTGTTAGGAGAAGGACCTACAAGCTATATTAATAAATGCCTGATATTTAAAGTGTTACAAAGGCAAATATTAGAGAAGTAGTTAGGTGTTTTGGTTAAGTTCAGGAAAGCCGGTGCAATTTAACCGGCTTTTTTGGTTAACATGCTTTAACGCGAAAGAACTAGGCATTTGTTTACTTTCATGAAGTAATTATCAGCTTCATGAGAACAACAAGAAACATATACGCCGTAGTGCTCGCTAGCCTTGTTTTAGCCATCGCTGTTTTTGGTTTACTAGGCATTTGGGATATTATCGAATGGCAAGATTTTATGCAATACTTCTGGAAAGTAGTCTACTCTCTGATTGTCTTGTTCATTAGTGGTGCGATTATTTTGTTCATTTTAAGCACTTTGTACAAATCACAAATCAAGCCTCCAATTCCTCCGGAAACATCAAAAGCCAATCCTGCTTTGTGAATAGGCAGGGCTATTGTTTTAAATGAACAATTAGTCGGCGAATGATGTATTGAGTGTAATATTGTCTTCGACATAAATTTGTGTGATGGAAAGTAGATTTGAAGTAGCGACATTGGGCGCAGGTTGTTTTTGGTGTGTAGAAGCTGTTTTTGACAGATTGAAGGGAGTTCAAAAAGTAGCACCTGGCTATAGTGGTGGATTTGTCAAGAATCCAGCTTATAAGGAAGTTTGTAATGGCACAACTGGTCATGCAGAGGTTATTCAGATATCATTTGATTCTACCAAAATAAGCTTCGCTGAGATTTTAGAGGTGTTCTTTGCTACTCATGATCCTACCACGCTAAATCGTCAAGGAGCGGATGTTGGGACCCAATATCGCTCAGCAATATATTATCATGACCAAAGCCAAAAAGTGATTGCAGAAAAAGCAGTGACAGCGGCTAATGAAAGCGTAAATTGGAGCAATCCAATTGTTACTGAAGTAACTAAATTTGACGTTTTCTATCCGGCGGAAAATTATCACCTAAACTATTTTTCGCAGAATAGCGACCAGCCTTATTGTGCGATGGTCATCCGGCCAAAGCTTGATAAATTCAAACAAAAGTTCCAATCGAAACTAAAAGAATAAATCTTAGTTTATAATTGTTGAAATTCATTTCTTGTTGAAATGGAACAATTACAATCACTTTACCGTAAATGGAATCAACTGAAAAGCAAATAGATATGATTCCATTTCCCCCCAAACAAGCATATAATTTATCCAAAGAATGTAAAACCCAACTGCGGGCTAGGCTGTTCATGCAACTTGAAGGATTTCCAGTTGTTGCATCTATGGCTATTCTTGGTCAAAAAGGGTTATTAAATGAGCTAAAAGATCCGTCCGGTATAAGTCTTTCTCAAATTCAAACAAAGTATGGGGGTAATGAAGGCTATTTGAATGTAGCTATGAGAATTTTATGCTCACAGGGGTATGCAACACAACAAGTTGATCCACTGGGAGCAGATCGACATTTCTGGGCTACAGATCTTGGGAATCAGGTTTTTCATTCCAATGAAAGAAATCTAGATCTTCTGGATTGGATGAAATTGGCATCAAGTCTAAAAGAAATTGTTAATCAGCCCATGTCCAATCGGTCTATAGTGCTCACTAATAAGGTTATTGGTCATCTTTGCAATTCAAAAATGGAGCTCTTGGAGTCTTCAGAAAGAAGCATTTCAGAGTTGTCTCATGTAGAAGGAGTTATATGTGGGCCATTGCTTGTGTTTCTATCTATGAATGGGTGTTTTGAGAATCTTTCTGATGAGAACCCCAAAATTGAAATTGATAATTTCCCAATCCACACGGACTGGCAACTTTGGATAAATGAAGTTTTCACCCAACTCAAATGGATAAACCAGCAAGAATCCTCAGTATTTGCAAGTCCTGAAGGCCTATTTTATTTTAGGAGAGCAAATGCATATGGAGTGACCGTTTCATATTTACAGACATTTTCTTGGATGGAAGAGTTACTTTTTGGTAAAGCCAACAAACTTTGGGATAATCCTAAGTCAGCGCATGAGATTCATGTAGACCGCACAATGAACGTTTGGGGAAGTGGAGGAGCACATTCTACTTATTTCAATAAGATTGATGAGATCATTTTAGAAATGTTCAACCAACCGCTTGACTTGCAACCGAAAGGAATTGTTGATATGGGGTGTGGTAATGGTGCGCTTTTGATTCATCTCTATCAAATAATTTTAGAGAAGACTTTACGGGGAAAACATCTCGAGGATTTCCCTTTAGCCATCATTGGCGCAGATCTCAACGAAGCGGCCTTGGTCTCAACGAAAGAGAATTTTGAGAATTCAAATGTAGATGGAGTTGTAATTAAGGGAGATATTGGAAATCCAGAAGAACTGGCAAATAATCTTCAATCAAGGTTCAACCTTGACTTAGGCCAAATGTTGAATGTCAGATCATTTCTAGATCATAACCGCTTGTTTAGCAAACCTGAAAAGATTGACGTAGGCAGAACAGGAAAATCATCGGGTGCTTTTGCTTTTAGAGGAAGAAGAATTCCAAACTTTGAGCTAGAACAAGAATTATCAGACCATTTTAAGAAATGGCTTCCTTATGTGAAGCAATTTGGTTTGCTCCTCATTGAACTGCATACCATCAAGCCCGAACTAGCAGCGGCGCATATTGGAAAAACGGCTATAACTGCTTATGATGGAACACACGGCTTTACGGACCAATATATAGTTGAGTATGACTTGTTTAAACAAATTTTGAAAGAAGTGGGTCTGGAGATTGCTCCCGGTTCTGCGTTTGCATTTCCTTCATTTGATATGACAACTGTGAGTATTCAATTGCTCAAAGGATAAGACCGAGATTAAACCTTTTTAAGTTTAGACACTCACATAGGTGAATCTCTAAACTTTAGATCATGAAACATCTCAATTCAATTCGTCCTTTTTTCTGGCTAAGCATAATTGTTGTTTTAGCCTCTTGTTCAAAAAAGATAGAAACTACAGAAATCAATACTGAATCCATTTTGCTAGAAAAGTCCATTCAAACAGCTGAAGGGGTTATTCAAGCAGACATTGACGCATTATCTATGCAATCCACAGTGAATTGCAATGGCTTTTCATTCCTGCCAGATTGTGCTGATATCACTTCTTCTGGTGAAGATTTCCCGAAGGATATCACCATTGACTTTGGGCAAGGATGTGAAGGCCCTAATGGACATGTCAGGTCTGGTATTGTTCACATTCACATTTCCAATCCTCTGCAACAGATCGGATCCATTCGAACAGTGACTTTTGAAAATTTCTCGATTGATAATGTAGGGCTGGCAGGTAATCGGATAACTACGAATACCGGACCAACAGAAGAATTTCAACCCACATTTACAAGAGACATTGACATGACAGTCAGCATCAATGGGAATGTGCTTTCACGTTTATTTAATCTAGGTGTCCTTTGGGTGTCTGGGTATGAAACGGCAATTTGTGGAGACAATACATTTCTTATTTCCGGTGAAGGGACATGTATAAGGCCAAACAACACTGAAATTCAGCGAACAATTCTGGAGCCACTTCTTCGCACGTACACGTGTCCGTATTATACTCAAGGAATTGTAGAGGTCGAGACTGCTATGGGTGTGCATACCATAAACTACGGTGATGGCGAATGTGATAACATAGCTATTATTACCGCCAATGGTGAATCATGGGAAATAACTTTATAGAACAATGAAATTTTCAATGGAAAGGTCCTCGTATGGGGACCTTTTTTGCGTTCAAAATAAAAACAAGT
>CAZKMC010000088.1:1820-10089 GCA_964553485.1 uncultured Comamonadaceae bacterium | reverse complement strand
CATTGTCAACTGTAGTTGATCCGCTTGATCCTAAACTCATATTGGCAACATCTCCGTTGCTGGCGTTTGCTCCAACGTAGTCAACGCCTGCCACTACACCAGAAAGTGAGCCACTTCCACGGCGGTCAAGTACTCTGACAGCTACAACTTCCGCTCCGGCCGCTACGCCAACAACACCAATATTATTATCAAGCGCAGCAATGGTTCCCGCAACATGGGTGCCATGACCGTTCTGATCATCAGGAGAATCTGATCCACCACCACCACTCAAAAAAGAGATAGATAATGACGTATTCACGTTGAGATCTGGATGGTCTTGGTCTATACCTGAATCGATGATCCAAGCTCTTCCTGAATTGGAGCCATCTATGGCTCCGCCCACTCTTGTAACTCCCCAAGGAGTCGTTTGAGTTGGGTCTCCGCCACCACCTGGAGGTCCTCCCATAGAAATGCTTGCGATTTGATCCTGTTCGATATATTTAACCCGTGGATCTTTCTTCAGCAACTCTGCCTGGGCTGCACTCATCCGAACAGCACTTCCTTTGACAACCTTGGCAAAGTTTTGAATGATCACTGCCTCTTTGATATCATTCTCGGCAAGCAGCTTTTCAGTAAAGCCTGCCATTAGACCTTTTGAAGCTTCAAAATTAGTTCAGGTAATTTCGTTTTGAAAGGATCCATCTGCGTCGTCATGATAAATCACCATATACTGCCCTTCAATAAATTGAGCAGCCAGAGAATTCCCTTCTACCTTGGTAGGTACTTGGTAATTAGGTTCATTGCTCTCTTTTAAACAAGAAGATAGGAAAGCAATTACGAGCGCACATGGAAGCGCAATCCACAGAATTTTTTGTCTCATAATCAAGGTTTTAATTATTAAATAGTATAGATATCCAAAGTATAAGTTTTAGGTTAGCTTTCCTAGCATAAACCCTAAAACATACTTTAAATCAGTAATCTACGTACCGATTGGAGCTCTATAAAAATTAAGGAGTTGCTCTAAATGTGGAGACTAATAAAGGAGGTCATCGATTTCTAGTTTGGACATTAAGTTGGAAGAAACGTACATTGAGATTTCAACCACTATAATTCTTTTTTTAGCGATTACGCGAATCTAGGAGCGTCTTTATCACCCCAAATCAATCCCCACCGGACAATGGTCACTGCCCTCAACGTCATTCAATATGAAGGCTTCTTTAACTTGGTCCATCAGTCTATTTGAGCACAACACGTAATCAATTCTCCATCCCACATTTCGTTCTCGGGCATTCATTCGGAAACTCCACCAGGAGTATTTAACGGTATCGGGGTATAAAGCACGAAAACTGTCTTTGAGTCCCACAGCTAACAAACTGTCTAATCCGTCAATCTCCTTTTGGGTATAACCAGCTTGCTTGTTGTAGTTCGCCGTAGGACGGGCGAGGTCAATGGCCTGATGAGCTACATTGAGATCTCCACACACCATCACAGGTTTTTGGCTATCTAGTTTTCTGATATGGTCTGCAAACATCGCATCCCATTCTGCACGGTAATCAAGACGTTTCAGTGCATTTCCACTGTTTGGTGTGTATACCGTTACTACAAAGTAGTCCTTAAACTCGAGTGTCAAAACACGTCCTTCCTGATCGTGATCCTCATAATCAATACCGTGGGATTCGGAAAGTGCTTTTTCGCGGGACAAAATAGCGGTGCCTGAATATCCCTTTTTGACTGCTGAATAGGAGTAGAGTTGAAACCCTGTAATTTCCTGAAGCGCCTCAACTACCTGGTCATCCTGGGCTTTGGTTTCTTGAAAGCACATGATATCAGGGTTCATGGCTGTGATTTTTTCCTGAAGTCCTTTTTTGACCACAGCTCGAATTCCATTTACATTCCAGGAGATTAAGCGCATAGATTTGATTTTTGCTGCAAGGTACTTAACCAAGTTAGCGCTTCAAAAACAACTTGCATTCATTTACAAATACGCTCACTTCATGCTCTGTGAGGACATGTGCGTGGGTATGTAACAATTCCAAGTGGTATCTTTTGCTGTTGCCAAATTCAGCACTCATCTCCATATTGATTAGGTGGTCATATGAAGGAGTCAGCTCCGCTTGTATCAGCTCATAGGCATTGGACTCCAGGTTAAATGAGGCTAGCAAAGTTCGGTCACCTTGTTGCTGAAGTACCATGAAATAAGGAAATTTGATAAACTCAGTATTCCAGTACCCCATATAACCCATGGAAAAGAATGGGTACATTTTTTCTTCAAAAGGAAGGTCCTCAGCCTTGAGTTCAATTCTAAGGAGATCTAAACAACGCTTTAATCTGAAAGCAATGGTTTCTTCCGGATTAAATTGCTCATATCGGCTCCATCGTTTATTGCTGTTGTAGTATTCTACAGGCCCCAACCTCAGTTTATAATTGAACGAGGAAGGCTTGTCAAGAATATAACCCGGATAATACCACTTTAGGTGGGCCATCCCATATTCAATTTCACGAAGCATGGTGTAGACCCCAAGAGAATACTGCTCGTAATCACCGTCGTAAAGGCCCAGTAAAGACGCCATACTTTTCTCACCTATGTCGAAATAACTGACAGCAATCAATTTGTTACCGTCATACACGCATAGTTCTCGGGTATCAAAAACTGTATTGTGAAAACCGGAATTCAGATAATCATGTAAGGTGGCATGAATAAACCCTTTGAATTTTGACTTCTGTTGAACGTAAAGCGCTTCTTTGGCATCATTTGGAGAAGCCAGCCCCATGGTCACACGGAATTTATTTTCTACGTTCCGCTTAATTTTCCGCTGACTCTTGGAATACTCGAAACGCTTCAGGTTTAGGCGGATATTCACAACGCTGAACACGTCATCTTCGATGCACAACAGGTCCATTTTATAAAGCATCACAGAACCTCTGAACCATCCTGACGCCAGGAAAGAGTCATACCGAGAAGGTGATAGCTTTTGTGGAAAATAGGTTTGTACGATCATGACCTCAAATCGCTGGAACTTTGGTAAAGGAACCAGACTTCATGCAATATAAGAATCAAGGCTTAGAACCACTTAATCAGAATGGAAGCAATTCTCTTTTTTATTCCAGTAAACGGTGGAAGTGCCAGTCCAATCACATCTTTGTATGCGGATTTTCTAATGATCGAACGATGGTTGCAAAAACTGAGAAACCCCGTTTTACCGCTAGAACGGCCAATTCCACTCGTGCCCATGCCACCAAACGGTAATCCTGGATGAAAAAATTGAATCACGGATTCATTGATGCCTCCTGTCCCAGCTCTTGTGTGAGCTATCAACTTTTTCTGTGCTCGCTTTGATGTACTGTAATGGTACAAGGAAAGTGGGGTCGGACGTTTTTGAATAAACTCAATTGCTTCATCCAGATTTTTAACAATTACCACAGGAAGCAAAGGACCAAAAATCTCTTCTTGAAGAACGCGCATGCCCTCATTGACATTTAGCAAAACGGTGGGGGCAACAAATTTTTGCTCTGCACTCATCTCCCCACCCACGGCTATTTCGGCTCCTTTAGACAAGGCATCAGCCAATAGTGCCTTCTGCTTTTGAAATGCGTCTTGGTGCGCAAGCCGAGCGTAGTCAGGATTATCCTCATATGGAGCATTCCCATACAATTGAATGATAGACTTCTTGAGCTCCTTTAAAAAAGCATCATAGACCTTCGCTTCAACCAACACATAATCGACGGCAATACAAGTCTGGCCAGAATTGAAAAATCTCGCCCATGCAATTCGTTCTGCAGCATGCTTCAGGTTGGCTGTTTGGTCCACCACGGCGGGACTCTTTCCGCCCAATTCCAAAGTGACTGAAGCCAAATTTTCAGCGGCGGCGTGCATTACGATTTTACCAATGTTTGTTCCTCCGGTAAAATGAATGTGATTGAAAGGAAGTTTTAATAATATCTCAGATATGCTTGAATCACCTTGCACCACAGAAACGAGTTCTTGCGCAAATATTTTAGAACAAATATTTTCTAAATATTGAGCGGTTGCTGGAGTTCTTTCACTTGGTTTCAAAACCACACAATTTCCAGCAGCCAAGGCATGTATCAATGGGTTCAATGACAAATTCAACGGGAAATTTGAAGGACTTATAACCAAAACAACACCCTTCGATTCTTTTCGTACAAACCCACGTGTACCCAACAAGGTGAGAGGCGTTCTTGGGTGGTCATCTTCCATCCATCTGCTCAAATGTTTGATGCAATGGCGCAATTCCGTGAGCACTACATACAATTCAGTAAGGTCAGTTTCTAAGCTTACTTTCCTCAAATCCTGGTGAAGTGCCTCTTGAATCAAAACTCGGTCTGCAAGCAGCGCTGCTTCTAACTTCTTAAGTAAAGAAAGCCTGAACTTAATAGTGCTTTGCCCAGCAGCCCATTTGTTGGTGAAATGGGCTTGAAACATATTCTGAAGTTGATCCTGACTTGTATAATTCAACATGAAATGAGGGTTGCTCTTGTAAATTTACGCTAACTGCGGTAAGGAAGTCAATTGCCAATTTAGGAAATAGTAAATTTCCACCCGAAAATGAGCAACTACCAGCGTATTCATAATTCTCTAGACCGGCTATTTTCCAAGTCTGCAAGGAAAAAAGTCCAGATTAACGACCTCCGGTGGGTAGTGTTTTCAGATCATCATCGTGGCAATCGAGATGAAGCAGATGACTTCGAACAATGTGAATCTACTTATCTCAAAGCACTGGAATATTACCAGCAAGAACAATATGGCTTATTGTTGTTGGGCGACGTAGATGAATTTTGGGAAAACAATGTTTGGGCTCCTGTTAAAGCCTATTCCGAAGTGCTGAAAAGCGAGGCTAGATTTTACCAACGAAATCAATTTATCCGCATTTGGGGCAATCACGATGATTTTTGGAGAACACCATTTGCATTCAGCCAATTTCTCAGTAAAAGTTTCCCCAGTGCAAAAATCATGGAGCAGGTTTGTTTCGAGGTCATGGACGGTGATCAGTCAATAGGAGAGATGCTTTTTGTACATGGCCACCAAGGTTCAAAGGGCTCAGATCGTTTCGCAGCTCTATCCAGGTTCATCGTTCGATATGTCTGGCGCTTCTTTCAAAAAACGTTCAAATTCAAATTGAGTACTCCTCGTTATGATCTAGGATTGCGATCAGTTACGGATCACGCCTTGTATAATTGGGCTGAAAAAAATAAAGTAGCCCTTGTTTGCGGACATACGCACCAGCCGGTTTTTATGTCAGGATCCCGATTGGACAAGATCGACGAAGAGTTAAAAACCACCACGGATGTACATCGCATTGATGCTCTGAAAATGGAAATGGCCTTGAGGGTAGATGAGATCACCCGCATTCAAGCAGGGATCACAAGAATTCCTTGCTATTTCAACGCTGGTTGCTGCAGTTTTGCAGATGGGGATATTACTGGTCTGGAAATAGCAGATGGCGAGATGCGCCTAATCAAATGGATCAGTGACTCCAATAAAAAAATCGTCCTGGATCGACAAGATCTCAGAACGATTTTTAAATCAATAGTTTCTAAAACTTAGCCTTTGTTCATTTCAAGCATTTCCTTGATACCTCCTACAGAACTTAGGAGTCCACTGGCTTCATAAGGCATGAACACGATTTTTTGTCCAGCGTTATTCTGAGTCATTAACTTCTCCAATGCTTCAATGTACTTTACCGCAATCAGGTATTGTGTGGGATCACCTTTGGTGCTGGCAACTGCTACACCAACACGTTCAATGGCTTCTGCTTCGGCCTGGGCAACGCGTAATCTCGATTGAGCTTCTCCTTCGGCTCTAAGTATCTTTGCCTCTTTGATTCCTTCTGCTTCGGTAACGTTAGCCTGCTTGTGTCCTTCAGCTTCCAAAATTCGCGCGCGTTTTGAACCTTCAGCATCAATGATCTGAGCACGTTTGTCGCGTTCAGCCCGCATCTGCTTTTCCATGGCTTCTTTAATGTCCTTTGGCGGATTTATATCCTGAAGCTCCACACGATTCACTTTTACTCCCCATTTGTTGGTGGCTTCATCCAGAATGGCACGCAGTTTCATGTTGATCGTGTCACGAGAACTCAGACAATCATCCAAATCCATTTCGCCAATCACATTCCTCAAAGTCGTTTGAGTCAACTTTTCAATTGCGTGGGGCAGGTTGCTGATCTCATACAAGGATTTATTGGGGTCAACAATCTGAAAATAGATCATGGCATTGATCTCCGTAACAACGTTATCACGTGTGATCACATTTTGTTTGGGAAAATCAAACAAGGTTTCTCTCAAATCAATACGGTCACGCATTTTGAAAACAATGCGAATATTCCCATCCATTCGCTCCTGCACATATCTCCATGCCACTTGTCTGGGTTGGTCAATGATTGGAATAATGATGTTGATTCCGGCATTGAGTGTTTTGTGGTATTTCCCAAAACGTTCAATCACCATGGCCTCACTCTGCTTAATGATCCGAAGCCCTTTGGCAACCAAGATCACAGCCAAAATGAGCAGAAAAAGTGAAATAATATAAGTGCCTGTCATGATATGTTGTTTTAATTATTGAGAGATCGTACAATAAGCGAGTTGCTTTCAACTCGTAATATTTCCACTATGTCGCCAATTTGCAATTCCTGAGGCGTTTCGGTATAAGCCATCCAGTCATCTCCGTCTACAGCAACCCGTCCTTTTAGCAATGAGTGGTCAAATGCGTGTGATACTTTGGCCTTTCGGCCGATGAGAGAATCTATGTTCGTTTTAAGTTCAATTTTTCGATTCAAACGTGTTAAGGCAAACGGGCGAATGAATAGAAATGAAACTACCGTTAACACAGCCGCAGCAATTAGTTGAAGTTCTATAGTGTCTGTGAACCAACTCATTACCATACCACCTAATGCGCCGATGGCTAGACAGCCCAAAACAAACCCCGGGACGAACATCTCCAAAATGAACAAGCCAATACAAATCAGTGCCCAAATGTGCCACGCTTCAAAAATTGTTTCCATAATTGGAAATTACAACAAAAAAACGGCTGCATTCAAGTGTTCAAGGGTTGTCGTTCCTAGAAACGGACAAACGGCAGAATGAAGAGGGCTATTGGTATTTCAACTTTACATGGCTTCCCAAATTTTGAAAACAATGAACCCAATGCTCAACAAAGTGAGAAATCCAATCCCCAGTATGGCTAACAGACGCAAGGGTTTTCCCGGTTGATCTTTTATGGCAGTGAATTTCCCTGTTACCAGCTTGTAGTTGGCTATTGCAATAATGGGAGCAATTATAAAACTCAAAGTGGTGGCGAGGTCAACAAGAAATTTCATCGAACTTCCAAAAAAGAAGATGATAAGCAATGCACCCAAGCCTACGATCCACAAAGTCAAGGCATACCTGTTCCTATTGAAGTTGTCTTCTTTTTCATCGCTGTCCTTTTTCAATAAATACCATGTACGCTCCAAAGCTCTTCCATATCCATCGAGTACAGCTATACTGGTTCCAAACATGATGCAAAATGCTGCAGGACCAATCACATAAAAACTCCAATCCCCCATTACTCGTGTATACAATGACACCACCTGGGCCGCAAACTCATGGCTCTTGTCAGACATCGTTGTGCCGGTATGGAACAGGAGGTAGGCACCAAAAGTTACAAAACAAATTGCCAGAACCGCGCTAATCCAATAACCAAGATTGAATTCAAGCAGGGTTTGTTTGAGCGTAGGCTTGTAACCTGTCTGTTCGATTCTTGCCACTGTCCAGAGACTGTTCCATGAGCTCATGTCAACGGCTGTGGGCATCCATCCCATTAGAGCAACTACAAAACCGATATGTTGCAGTTGAAATTCCTCGGCCAACGGCCAAAAAGAAACATGCCCGGAAACAGGACCGTGCTTCAAAACCAAAACGAAAGCTACAATGGTAGTGATAAGGAGTACCGATCCAATTATTTTGATTAGACCGTCTAGCGCTTTGTATTTGCCCCATGTGAGGATGCTCAGACAAACTACAAACAACACCAATACGGTGAGGTGAAAACTTTTGACGGGAAGCATTTCATGGATGCCAAATAAATGGTCCAGAAAGCCCGCTGTTACGGCGCCTATTGCAGCCGTAACGAAGAACATAGTTGAAATGGTGATGAAACAATAGAGCCACAACATCCATTTTCCAATTTTTCGATATCCATCAATAATACTTGTGCCGGTTGAACTTGCGTAACGAGAACCAAACTCAAAAAATGGATACTTGAAGACGTTGGCGGCAACTATGAAAGCCAATA
>CAZKMC010000088.1:0-1810 GCA_964553485.1 uncultured Comamonadaceae bacterium | reverse complement strand
TTCCATATGATTTGACATCAGCCAAGTTCTCAATTCTCGACGTTGATAAAGTCCTTTTCAAGAAACCAAATAGAGCTCCAGCTCGTGTGCTTTGAACCAAATGGGAAACTCCAATAGCAGTGCTTGCGAAAAGGAGTCCAGGACCCAATGTTTGAAGAAAGTTCGATTTACTCAAGGCTTTGTCATTTGGATCCCCAAGCTAAAATGAAAATGGCTAATTTGGCCATCTACACAATTATTTTAGCATGAAAACAATGCAAAACTGGTTGGACGCCTATGGTGAAAGCCACCAAAACCCAACAAATAAGACCATTCATTGGTGGTGTGTTCCTTCAATCTTTTTCTCTATTGTCGGACTTTTGTCTCTGATCCCTTTGCCCAATTTTGGTCTATTCGGCGCAGGGTGGGAGCCATATTTGCACGTGGGAACCCTACTGATTATCTACGGTGTAATTTTTTACTTGCGCTTGAGCAGGTCTATCGCAATTGGGATGTTGATAGTTTCCGCATTTATTCTGTATGGCGTGAAATGGGTTAACTTGAATTTGGAGGACATTCGGCTTTTCGTATACTTGGGAATCTTTGTCATTGCCTGGATTGTGCAGTTTGTGGGACATAAAATTGAAGGCAAAAAGCCCTCTTTTATTGATGATATCAAGTTCTTGCTGATTGGTCCCGCTTGGCTACTTCATTTCATCTATCGAAAACTAGGAATCAATTATTAACCTCAACCCATTCCATGAAACTATTCACTGCTTCATTTTTTCTCATTTGCATTGCGCTGATCGCCTGTATTGACTCAGCTCCTGTTGAATCTGTCAAATCTCAAATTCGCCCAGAAGGCTACACAGTGGTTATTCATGGAGGTGCCGGCAATTTTGACACGGAAAGCTATTCTGCCGAAGAGGAAGATGCGTATTTAGAAAATTTGAATACCGCTCTACTGACGGCTCAAAGTGTACTAGATACTGGGGGCACAGCTCTTGACGCAGTTGAGGCCACAATCAGTTACATGGAGGATTGTCCTTTGTTCAATGCGGGAAAAGGTGCTGTATTCACTGCTGAGGGGCAAAATGAGTTGGATGCATCCATCATGAATGGGAAAGACCTAACATGTGGTTCGGTTACTGGAATCCAAAACATCAAACACCCAATATCTGCTGCCAGAAAGGTGATGGAGGAAAGTAAACACGTTTTCTTCTCGGGTGCAGGCGCAACTAAGTTTGCCTCGGAACATGGCTTGGAAGTAGTAGATAGCTCGTACTTCTTCACTCAAAAATCATGGGACCGCTATCTGCAGGCAAAAGCAGCAAATGAAAAGTCAGCAGCACTTCCAGAGGCGTTTAAGTTTGGAACTGTTGGGTGTGTGATTAGAGATGGTAAAGGCAATTTGGCGGCTGGAACTTCTACGGGAGGAATGACCTGGAAAAAACATGGAAGAATAGGGGATAGCCCAGTAATTGGAGCAGGCACTTATGCGGATAACAACACATGCGCCATCTCCTGTACAGGTCACGGCGAATACTTCATCAGGGCAGCAGTGGCACATGACATTTCCGCAAGGATGGCCTACGGCAATGAGTCACTCAAAACTGCGGCTGATGCAGTTGTGATGGACAAACTTGTTGACATGGGTGGAAGTGGAGGTGTCATTGGAGTCGACTACCTCGGAAATCCAGTCATGGTTTTTAACTCTACCGGTATGTTTAGAGGATTTGTCAAACAGGGAGAAGAACCTGTTGTGGCTATGTATGGGGAGTGATTATTCTACTACCAATACTTCACGAATCACTTCTTCCTTCGCACGTAC
>CAZKMC010000087.1:3672-10090 GCA_964553485.1 uncultured Comamonadaceae bacterium | reverse complement strand
AGTTGAATCACATTTTTGTCAAGGAATAAATTTCTAGTTATCAATTTACCCTCGGTCAGAGTCACTTCAATTTTTTGCTCTTTGTACTCAAGACTGCTAGCTTTGAGGGTATATATCCCCGGCTCTATCTTACTAAGGGTATAGTAACCATTAACATCGGTGGAGACCCCATAATTGGTGCCAACTAACACCACCGAAGCAAATATTACTGGTTCTCCTGTTTGCTTGTCTTTAACAAAACCAACTACGGCAGCATCTTGCGCTAGCCCCGTTGAGGCAAATAACAATACAAAGGCGAAAAGAAGTATATGTGACAATTGAATTTTGGTCATTCAGTGCAGGTTTCAGAAGCGTCAAAGATATTGATTTCTCATGATTGAAAAGGGACACCAAGGGAATATGGACTTCAGGCAAAAGTAACCTTTGACATCCAACATTAGGCAAAAAGAAAAATCACATCTCAAATAAAATCACACTTCTAAGAATCGTTAAAATCAAGTTTCATTTTTTGAATACGCTCTGTTAAAGTTTCTGAGCTAGTTTTTGCTCGCAGCCTGTCCACCATTATTGGAAAAGCAAAAGGAGTTGGCTTTGAAGGGTGCGTGATTACCAGCTTCTGTGAGTTCAACCTGTTCATTACTTGTCGAAGCCTGTCGATTTCGATTTGATGGTCAATCATTTCATCGAATGCCTGGCGAAAAAGAAGATTATTTGGTTCATAATCAGTGAAAACATCAAAGAACAAAGAAGATGAACTTTGTAAATGTCTATTCTTTACATATTTACCTGGATAACCTTGGAAGACCATTCCTGAGATTACTGCAATATCTCGAAACTTACGTCTGGCCATTTCTGCACTATTAATACTTGCTTCCAAATCATCCATCAAGTGTTCCGCGGATAAAAAATCTGAGTCAAAAGCTTCGTCAATATTAATAGGCTGGTCTGATAGCAGTTCAAACCCGTAATCATTAAAAGCCAGTGAGAAGCTCATAGGATTTAATAATCCTATTCTGTAGGCCAATAAACTAGCTAAGCCTTCATGAACAAAACGTCCTTCAAATGGATACATGAAAACATGGTATCCTTCTTTGGTCTGTATTTGCTCTATCAAAAATTCATCTAAGGATGGCAAATGTGAAAGTTCTGCTTGTATTTCAAGAACCGGTTTAAGCGCAGTTAATTCTGGATCCATGTGATTTCCTGTCACCGCTGAATTCAACTTAAGCCTGAGCATATCAGACATATTAGAAGACAAGTTCAATCTCCCCCCTTGCCAAGAAGGAATCTTACCTGATTTCTTGTCGCTGTTCTTCACAAAGACGGTCATTTCTTTAATTCGAAGTAATTCTAGACTTCTCCCGGCAAACCAAAACGTCTCTCCTTCCTTCAATCCTGCGATGAAAAATTCTTCTATATGACCAATCAGGCTGCCTCTGTGGTACTTAACTGCCAGCATTTGGTCTCCTACAATTGTCCCAATTGACAACAGGTGTTTTCTAGCTATCCGCCTGTCTTTGATTTTGTAAAACCCATCATCTACTTCTACTTTCCGAAAGTCCGGATAAGCCTGTAAAGACAAACCTCCTGAATGGATAAATCCCAAACACCAGTTCCATTCGTTCCGGTCAATGCTAGAAAAACTAAATGTCGAAACTACTTCACCATAGATTTCATCTGCATCAAAGCCATTGGACACGGCTAAGGTGCATAAATACTGTATAAGCACATCAAAAGACCGCACATATGGAATCCTGTTTTCGAGATAATTATCTTCTACGGCTTGCCGAAGTGCTGCTCCTTCAATCAACTCCAAAACTTGTGTTGGCAAGAAGTAAATTTTACTTGTCGCGCCTGGTTGATGGCCGCTTCTGCCAGCTCTTTGAACAAAACGGGCAACACCTTTAGGTCCGCCAATTTGGATAATCGCATCAACTGGCCTGAAGTCTACACCCAAGTCTAGACTTGAGGTACAAACCACTGCTTTCAAATTTCCTTCAAACAAAGCATCTTCCACCCAGAAGCGCAATTCCCTGCTTATTGCACTATGATGCATTGCCATTACGCCGGCCATTTCGGGGTGTTTTTCCAATATATGATGGTACCAGATTTCCGCTTGAGCCCGAGTATTGGTGAAAATTAATGTCGAGTTGTGTTTCCTTATGATGTCAACCACTTTGCCCATCATTGCAACTCCCAAATGGCCCGACCAAGCCATTGTTTCAATATTATCTGGAATTAAACTGACTACCTCAATTCTTTTTTGAATTCCGGATATAATCATCTCACCCTTCGAAGAATACTCATTCCCTAGCAGCACCTCCATGGCCTGTTCCATATTTCCAATGGTTGCGGAAATGCCCCAGACTTGCATTTTAGATGAAACTGCTCTAAGTCTTGAAAGGCCCAACTCCATTTGAACTCCTCTTTTTGACCCAAGTAGCTCATGCCACTCGTCAACGACCACAGCCTCTAAATTGGTAAATGCCTTATCATATCCTTTTTGCGCCAAAAGGATATGCAGGCTTTCTGGCGTTGTTATCAAGAGATTTGGAAGCTGTTTTTTTTGCCGAGCTCTTTCTGCCTGGGAGGTGTCACCAGTACGGACTCCAACAGTCCAGTTTAAATTTAATGCTTGAATCAATCTATTCGCTGAGCTCAGTATTTCTTTTGATAAAGCTCGAATTGGAGTTATCCAAATCGCCCGAAGCCCTTTGAAATTCACGTGGTTATTTTTGAGCAGAACTGGTACGAGCAGAGAATACGTCTTTCCACTGCCTGTTGGCGCATTGACAATTCCATTTTTCCCAGCACAATAAGAGTCCCAAGCCTTCTTCTGAAACGGAAAGACTTCCCAACCATTCTCCTTAAACCAATCTGACCCTGGTTTCAATGATCTTACAGACGAGTTTCCATTGCTCAAACTACAATAACTTCAGGTACATAATGAAAGAATAGAGGCTTATTTTGTAAGGAATTGAATTCAAACTATCTTAGGCATCAAATTTGGACTGTACAGACAAATCGATAGAACTAAGTTATGAGAAAACTGATATTTTTTGCTTCACTTTTATTAATCTCTTCCTTTGCTAAAGCTCAATCAGAGTATGATGATCTGCTTGAGCTCATTGTAGATGAGAAGTATGAAAAATGTCTGATAAAGGCATTGGGCTACACTGAAAAGGATGAAACGAAAAAACATCCACTCCCATATTTATATATGAGTATGGCATTTTTTAAGATTCATCAGTCAGATGATCCTAAACTTGCAGAAAGGTACCCCAACGCATTCAAAGAGTCTTTAAAATACGCTGTCAAGTACAGAAAAAAGGACAAGGAAAGCGAATATTATGGTGAGTACCTTGACTATTTTTCAGAACTAAGAAAGGCTACCATTGAAGACGCCGAACTTCAAGACGATAACGAAAAGTATACCAGGTCAAAAGGGCAATACAAGTACTTAACAGATATTGACCCAAATGATGCTGGAGCTTGGCTAATGAAAGGATATACTGAATGGAAGTTGAAGTCTAATAAAGATGCCGGAATTTCATGGGAACAAGCTAAAACCATTCTAACAGAAGTTGGTTGTGACGGCCTTCAGGAAGAGCAATTGTACCTTCTCAAAAAAGCACTAATTCTTACCGCTGAAATGAAAATTGAGGAAGGTGACCGCTCAAGTGCAAAAGAATGGATGGAGCTAGGGAAAGACAAGTTTGGAGAAGACAAAGAATTTATGGTTACCTATAGAGAAATCGTAGGTTAAACGTTTTACATAAAGGTTAGTGGAAAAAGGGGGAGTTCCCCCTTTTTTCGTGTCCATACTAGTCCTAACTTTCTTGTGATAATTATCCATACATGACCAAAAAGCACAAGTCGATATTGTTGATTGAGGACAATGACGCCGAGCTAACCATGATTGCTTTGAAAAAAATAGACTTACACAATCAAGTCATTCATCTTAAAGATGGAGCTGAAGCTGTAGACTTTTTTGAACAAGAAAAATATCGAGATCAGTTAGAACTCACACGAATCAAATGTGTCTTTCTCGATTTGAAACTACCCAAACTCAGTGGGTTTCAAGTGTTGGAAAAGCTTAGAGGAAACTCCATATTGAAT
The DNA here is from genome assembly GCA_964553485.1 of uncultured Comamonadaceae bacterium. GTDB lineage: Bacteria > Bacteroidota > Bacteroidia > Flavobacteriales_D > Sanyastnellaceae > CAZKMC01. Next base: position 5,971 of record CAZKMC010000087.1, on the reverse strand, counting down.
AGCCTCCCAATCATAGTCCTCTCCTCCTCAGGGGTAGAATCCGATATTCAAAGAGCATACGATCTTGGAGCAAATAGTTACATCATTAAGCCAATCAATTTTACTGAGCATTCCAAGGCAATTCGAGATGCTGCTTTGTATTGGACAGAGGTAAATAAAACAATCGATTAGTATGCCGGAGATCAAGAACTACAGTTTCAAAGATGATTTCCTTTCTATGGTCCAGGAAGGCGGGAAGCTAAAAATATTGTTGCTGGAAGATCTTGCCTCAGATGCGGCGCTTGTGCAACTTCAACTTCGAAAAATTGAAAAAGAAAAAGAGGTGAAGCACGTTGTGAATCAAGACCAATTTGAAGAAGCTCTCATTTCTTATAGACCACACCTCGTTTTATCTGACTATTCGCTTGGTCAATACACCGGCATGGAAGCGCTGATTCATGCGAAAAACACAAACCAGAATCTGCCATTCATTATTTGCACAGGATCCATCAATGAGGCCACAGCTGTGTCATGCATAAAAGCTGGGGCTGATGATTATGTGCTCAAAGACTCACTCGGCAGGTTAGCTTCTGCAATCGAAAATGCAATCTCAGCTAAGGTAAATTTGATTGAAAAAGAAAAAGCCATTCAAAACCTGCAGCAAAGTGAAGAAGATTTTCGTGCATTGGCTGAAAACGCCCCTGATACAATTTTCAAAGTAGATCAGAATGGTTTTGTATTATATGCCAATCGTGAATCTGGCGGACCAGAATCAAAACCAATGATTGGCACTAATATCACAGATTACGTATCTGAAGCCAACAAGGCCGAATTGATGGGAAAAATTAACTTGGTTTTTTCTACGGCAGTTCAACAAACTTTAGAGATTCAAGGAGACATCAACGCAGATCACGATCCTTGGTATCTGAGTCGGATGGGGCCGGTTCTAAAAGATGGAAAAGTGGTTTCAATTGTCATCATCGTCAGTAATATTTCCAAGAGAAAAAGAGCAGAACTCTCATTAAAAGAACTTAATGAAAAGCTGCAGCACCTTACTCGACACCTCGAAAATATTCGCGACGAGGAAAAGAAAAAAATTGCAATGGAAATTCATGATCAACTTGGTCAAGAATTGACAGGAAATAAGCTCGGTTTGTTTTGGATTCAACACCATTTGCAAACAAAAGGCTTTGAAGATGCCGACTTTGATCAGGTAATGGAAAAGATTGATTACCTCATAGACCTCACTACTCAAACAATTCAAACGGTTAGACGAATTGCCCATGAATTACGGCCTGTGGTCTTGGATGACATTGGCCTAATTCCCGCGTTGGAATGGCACGTTGATAATTACAATACCAATCATCAAGTAAAGTGCAACTTAGAAATTAAAGTAGGGGAGTATGATTTTGAGAAAGAATTTGCAACTGCAATTTATCGAATGACCCAAGAAGCCCTGACCAATATCAACCGGCATGCCCAAGCAAAGAACGCTTGGATTCATTTTTATGAAACCAAAGAGGAACTCATCTTGGAAATCAAAGATGACGGAGTCGGAATAGATTTGGAAAAAGCATATAAATCCAAAAGTTTAGGTCTATTTGGAATTCGAGAACGACTTAAAAACTGGGACGGTCAAATCGAAATCACTGGAAAACCAAATTTGGGGACCAAGATTCAAATTAAAATCAAAAAAGAGAAAATAAATACTACCAAGCCATGATAACCAAAATTGCTCTTTGTGATGATCATAAAATTGTGCGTGAAGGCTTGAAACAAATTATATCTGTTTTTACTCAGTTTGAAGTTATAGCAGATGTTGAAAGCGGTGAAGCTTTGTTCAAAGTGATTCGACAAGTAAGACCCGATATAATTGTTCTGGACGTATCTCTGCCCGGAAGAAATGGTTTGGAGATATTAAAACAAATCAAGTCAATAGACAATACCATAAAAGTGCTGGTTCTTAGCATGTATCCAGAAGACCAATTTGCTATTAGAACCTTAAAAGCTGGCGCTTCGGGATACCTCCATAAAGATTCAGCTCCAGATGTGCTGGAGGATGCTCTGACAGTTATTTCCAAAGGAGGTGAATACTTAAGTCCCCAAATCACCAAATTGCTGTTTTTAGAAATGCATGCTAAATCCGGAGACTTACCACACAAATCACTTTCAGATAGAGAATATGAAGTCCTGTTGTATATCGGGGAGAGAAAAACAATCTCTGAAATTGCTATTCAGCTTTCTTTAAGTGTCAAAACGATAAGTACCTATAAAACAAGAATCTTGGAGAAAATGAATTTAGAAAACAATTCAGATTTGG
>CAZKMC010000087.1:0-3662 GCA_964553485.1 uncultured Comamonadaceae bacterium | reverse complement strand
TACTTATCCTAAGGAGTACTTCCTATAATAATTGTCATTTGTCCTCACCAAATTTGGGTTTCAGATTTAAAGAACTCTAAATTACAGAAAGATGATAAACGCTATTATTTGTGATGACCACAGAATTGTAAGAGAAGGTTTAAGTAAAATCTTCAGCAGTTTTCCAGACATCAATATCATTGCAGATGATATAGCAAGTGGTGAAGAATTACTGCAAAGACTTCGAAAAATTCAACCAGACATCATTGTATTAGACGTATCCTTACCTGGAAGAAGCGGACTCGAAGTACTAAAACAAGTCAAGATCTTTTACCCTGAAATTAAAGTCCTTGTGTTAAGCATGTATCCCGAAGATCAGTTTGCTATTCGCATGCTCAAAGCTGGTGCTTCAGGTTATCTTCACAAAGACTCTGCGCCTGAATTATTAATTGAAGCTATTCGTACAATTCATGAAGGTGGAGAATATCTCAGCCCGCAAATCACAAAACTCCTTTATCGGGAGATGAATAACAAAAATCAAGATTTTCCTCACAAGCTATTGTCTGACAGAGAATTTGAAGTTTTTCTCGCAATTGGAGAAGGGAAACCAAACAACCAAATTGCCAGTCAATTATCTTTGAGTGCTAAGACCATTTCGACATATCGTTCCCGTATTTTGACAAAAATGAATATGGACAACAATTCAGAAATGATCAAATACATTCTTTTGCACACCCTAATTCCTTCAATGTAGGAATTGTCCTAAGTGCAGTTTCTTTTCGGATTACGTCATCAACGTCCATAGGCTGATACCCCTGAATCTGCTCGGAACGTATATTAGATGTATCGCAGGCTTAAGCTGTGAATAATCTGAAACAATATGATCGCTGAACCCCTTCACATTCTGTTGCTTGAAGACTACCAGTTAGATGCAGAACTCGTAAAAATTCAACTCACGAAGACCCATCCAGAGTGGCAAATAGACCATGTTTCTTCAAAGGAAGGCTTCGAAGATTATATCTCACAGTTTCAGCCAGATGTAGTCCTTAGTGATTATTCCCTTCCCCAATTCACGGGAATGGAAGCCTTCATTAAAATAAAGGAACAAGGATTAGAAATTCCTTTCATAATTGTAACAGGTGATCTACCAGAACATTTAGCAGTTGAATGTATGGAGCAAGGAATTGATGACTATATCATCAAGTCATCTATGCTCCGTCTGTCTGTTGCCATCGATAAAGCCATTGACAAGCGACGTATTGCTGAAAACCTGAGAGAAAGTGAATCTCGGCAAAAAGCAATTTTTCAATATGCCGCTGTTGCAATTACAGCATTTGCATGTCCGGGGCTTCAAAAAAGAATGGACGCGTTCATGGCACAAACAGATCAGAAAATTTCTGACCTTCATGTTGCCAACCTTCTAAAGGGACTAAATCTATACGAAGTCAATCAAGAAGCCCTGAAACTTTTTAAGGCCGGTGATAAAATTGAACTAAAGAAAAAATTTCTCGGTCTGTTTGACGCCGAAATTACTTCCATTGTGGCTAATTGCCTCATGCAAGCGCATCAAGGAAAAGAAATCATAGAATATGAAATATCAGCCACTACTGTATCATCCAAAGAATTGTACTTGAAAATGAGGGTCGCTGTGGATGGTGAAAACGTGGACACCTTTAATGTGAGTTTCATTGATCTTACAGAAATCAAACGTTCTGAAAAACGCGTAACACGTGTTTTGGAAAAACTGGAGTTTGCTGTTGAAACCAGAACAAGGGAACTGAAAGAAGCTAATATTAAAATGTTAGCTCAGGCTGAAGAACGAGAGCTAAGTAATCAAGTGATGCGTGACAACTACATCCAGATCACAGATAGTATCATAGCAGCAAAACGTATTCAGCAATTGATGCTGCCAAAAGTGCAGCATATCCAGGATTTCTTTGCAGACGCATTTATATACCATCGGCCAAAAGACATTGTCAGCGGAGATTTCTACTGGTTCCACGAAGACAATGATACTTGTTGGATAGCTTGTGTAGATTGCACAGGACACGGAGTTCCAGGAGCTTTTATGTCTATGATAAGTTCCAAACTTTTGAACCAAATTGTGATCGAACACAAGACTGAAAACTGTGGGGAAATTCTTAAGCAAATTGACAACTACGTTATCCTGGAGTTAAAACAACATGACTCAGAAACTCGCGTTAGCACAGGTATGGATATTTCTATATGCTGTTTTGACAAAAAGAAAAACGAAGTGAGATTTGCAGGAGCATATCACCAACTCTTTCATATCCACAACAACGAACTTCAAATATTAAAAGGCAATAGATGTTCACTTGGCGGCACTTTCAAAATGGAAGACAAAGATTTCCAGGAACAAACCTTGCCTATGGAAGCTGGTGACACAGTGTATATGCTTACCGATGGTTTCGTGGATCAATTTGGGGGACCAAAAAACAAAAAATTCACTAAGAAAAGGTGGATTCGTTTATTAGAAGCTGCTCAAGGAAGAGGTATGTATGATCAAGAAATGATGATCAAAGGTGCGCTTCAGGATTGGAAAGGAGCACAAGAACAAATTGACGATATTCTGGTGATTGGATTGCAGTATTAGGAAGCTAAAACTCCCCTCTTCTTTTGAACTTCAACAGCATCTCTATTAAAAATGGAGCTTTAGTCACGTGATGATAACGAAGCATTGAACCGCCAAAACCCCTGAAGAATTTTTCTACTTCAGGAATCATGGACCCCTCAAAATCAAACGTGGGGCATTTTCTGTTCTTGGCCTCCTGTATTCCTTGCCACAATACTTTTGCACCGGCTCCCGAATGTCCCACAACAGCATCATAACCACCAGCTATGTAATACGCACATCGCTCATTAAATAGGAACAATCCTGTTGCAACAATTTTTCCCCGGTATTTCGCCACAAGGCAGCTCAAATTCTTATCCGTTTGCAAACTCACAAGCATCTTCTTGAAATCATCTTCTCTGAATGCAGTTTTCTTTCGGGCATAAGTAGCAGCTAGAATTGACATCGGCTCCTCAAATGAATTCATAGTGGTGACTTCAACCCCATCACGATCAGCTTTTCCAATGACATTTCTTGTTTTCGAATTCAAGTTGTTCCAAAGCGTTTCCACATCCTGATCTAAGCCCAGCACATAAGTATAGCGAGTCAACAACTTGTAATTGCTCCAGGCAAAAGGCTGCAAATCTTCCCAATCTGGCGGAAATGAAATAGACTTGATTTTCTCTTTACGGCCTTCAAGAAAAGTACAGATGGATTCTACTATTTGCTTCTTCTTGCTGTGCTGAGCGGTGGCATGGCCTTCTATAGGTTTGACGAACAATGCAATATGGGGCGTAAATGGAGCATTTGATATAGTAGTGATTCCCTTTAATTTTAAGGTGTGAAGAACAAAACCACCTATTAATTCCTGACTACCACAGTCTTCTATTCCTAACAGCTCTATATCTGGCCTCCAAAGCTCCAACCACGCCTGACTGCTAAAAACTGTACCACAACGGTCAGACAGTTGAAACCAATTTGCTTCAACTGACTCATTTATGATGTGGATTACTTTGTATTTCAAATTGCTGAAAAACTAAGGTTAATGCCCGTCTCGCGTAGAAAGGTCTTGATAAATAGCTACAAATTTAGCCTCTTCTGCTGCCCAATG
>CAZKMC010000086.1:0-10136 GCA_964553485.1 uncultured Comamonadaceae bacterium | reverse complement strand
ATTCAAGGGCATTGCGATTTCCTGAAAAGTCAATTGATGTCCAAAAAAATCCACGTCCAACCACGTGTTGTCTGTTCTTCCCATAGCGCAGCCTAGACGGTCCGAGTAGAATTCTTTGATTTGTCCAAGGTCATTGGTTGGCAGCGCGAGGTGAAAATTGTTCTTATCCATGCGAAGGTATTTTTCAATTCAGCAAAATGGACTATTTCACATTGAATAATCCAGTCTTAATTTACGAGTGATCAACCTTCAAAGTTCTATTTCCGGCAATAAATATTAACCAGCCATTTGTGAATGATAACAAATTAGTCTTCGGCTGATATAATTCCAAGCTTGCGCATGAGGAAGGTAGCGTTCATAGTGTCACATACGTCCGGTCTAATCTTGTAATCAAATGAGAGATCATCATTCGATATTTTTGCCGCAAAATGTTGGTTGTGAATTATTCCTGGGTATTCCTTCTGTAACTCACACAGAGTCAAATCATGCGTAGCCACCAACACACTAACTTGATTTCTTGTTAGCTGACGGACAAAAGCTTTTGAACCTTCGGCTTTGTCATTGGAATTAGTTCCTTTTAGTATCTCATCCAACAACAGCAACGTGGGCTTGCGATCCTTCAACTCTTCAATGATCATTGAAAGCCTTTTCAGCTCAGCCAGGAAATAAGAAGTTCCGTCTTGAAGGGAATCTGTGGTACGCATGGAAGTGATCAATCTAGCTCCGGAGAATCGCACTTCTTTGGCCCTAATAGGCGCTCCGATGTGAGCCATCACATAACCCACCCCAACAGTCCTTAAATACGTGCTCTTGCCCGCCATATTGGCTCCAGTGATAATTCTGATAGTGGTAGCAAATGGCAACTCTACAGAATTTGCCACGGACTCGGCTTCAGGCATCAAAGCGTGCTTCAGTTCAACCGCATCAAATGTGGCCGCATTGTCCCATTTCGGCCAAGCATACTCTGCCGGCATGTGGGCCGTTCTTGTGCCTAAGCATGAAATAAATTCGAGTCGCCCTACTTGATTCAACCACATAGAAACCTTCAGCCCATTCTTGCGTTTCCACGCATCAAGAGCACGCACATTCCGTATCTCCGACCAATACATTGCGTTGGTGATGAATGCAACAAGTAAGTTATTCCGTTGATCAAATCGGTCTAGAACCTTACCTAATTTATGCAATTCATGAACGGCTTCTTCCAATGGCTGTAATTCTTTCCTTAAAGTATCAGACACTTTCTCTGCCGCAAGAATTTCCTTAATCAAAAGCAGATAACCACTAAAAAGTCCATGGTGATAACCCAGATCTGTGTTCAGCTGGGTGCTCTTCTTTATATTTATACCCACGGGAATAAGAGGAAGTAACATGAGTATCCCACCAAGAGTGAGAGATAGGACATCAAAATAGACCAGCAGCGAATTAGCCACAAACCAAAGGGGCACCAATATCAACCCCAAAGAATAGAGAGGAGAACTAAAAAGTCCGGAAACAGCCGTTGCCCAGTGTCCTACCCTTTCAGCATCGTGCTCACCTTCTATCAGTAAATCACCTGCAGCACCTGTTCTAATTCGCCATTCATGCATCAATGAAACTTCACGTGCAAGCTCTTGGTTTGTCGAAATAAATGACTCCTCATGTGGTACATTGAGCAATGCATTAACAAGTTGATCTTGGCCACTCAAGGTGCGGCACCTATTGATTTGGTCATACAAAGAAGCAGGCCCTATAATGTCTAAGTCATGCGCATAAGCGTGTGTTGCTTTTGCCTGCGGCGAGGAGATTATCGGGTGCCAATCTGATTGGAGTCCGGCCAACTCCCTGTTCACATTCGCTTCACATGCACGGGCAAATCGCAATGACTCCTGGTACTTCTTGTGTTGTTTGACACTCCAAAGGAAACCAGCAATTCCACCACCAACTGCCAACCAAAACAAACCCATTCCTGTTTTGATAAGAGCAAATATGCCACCTCCAAAAATTAGGAATGTGAGCAGTCTGAATCCCACCCAGCGATTTAAATGACCCTTGGTATGAGATATCATCTCGAGCGTTGATGCTCTCAAAGACAAGTAGTATTCAATCGTTTTTTTCACAGCTCACAAAGCTAGTCTTTTTGGGCATTTTCACACTTTTTCAATTTAGATGTTGCAACATCTATTGTTTATACATATATTTGCCTTATGAAAATTGAAGAAGCCATTTTTCAGAGTAAGTTTACCTCAGAGCAGCAAAAGTTGACCATCAATTTGATGTACACCGGAAGTTGGATGAACAACATCCAAATTCGTTTCTTCAAGCAATTTGACTTGACTCCTCAGCAATACAATGTGCTTCGGATCTTGAAGGGACAAAAAGGAAAACCCATTAGTGTGAATGACATGTCTGTCAGAATGATTGACCGCATGTCAAACACATCGCGCATTGTAGAGAGATTGCGTGTAAAAGATTTACTTCGGCGCGATGTTTGCCCAAAGGACCGCCGACAGGTTGAGGTCAGTATTACCAAAAAGGGACTTGACCTGCTGGAAAAGATTGGTCCACAAGTAAAAAAATTGCATACTGCATTTAACTCGCTGACAGAAGAAGAAGCAGTTGTGCTGAATAAGCTTCTGGACCAACTAAGAAACATTGAAACAAACACAGAATTAATCACATACTCACAGAAATCAAAATCATGAAAAAAGCAATTTTTACCCTTTCACTTGCAGCTGCAACCTTGTTTGCATTTGCATCAGGCAACGAAGGCAACAATGATGAGGCCGGACCTTACAAGATCAACACTAGCTCAAGCACCGTAAACTGGCTTGGCAAGAAAGTTACCGGAGAACACGGAGGAACTATTGCCATCAAAAACGGAACTATTTCTATGATAGACGGTGTAATTGAAGCCGCAGATTTAGTTATCGACATGACTAAGATCTTGGTTACGGACGAAGACATGGGACAAGAATACAAGGACAAGCTTGTTGGTCACTTGATGTCGGCAGATTTCTTTAACGTAGCTGAACACAATACTTCTACTTTCAGATTAAAGACTTTCACTCCAGAAAGTGGTGAAAACATGTACACCGTAACAGGCGTTTTGACCATCAAGGGAATCTCTAATGAGATCACTTTCCCGGCTATTGTGGTAGTCAAAGACAATCAAATAACAGCAACTGCTGATTTGACTTTTGACAGATCAAAATTTGATATCCGTTATGGCTCTGGATCTTTCTTTGACAGCCTTGGAGACAACTTAATATACGATGAGGTAGCCATCAATTTTAGCTTGGTTGCTCAGCAATAATACCATTGGTTTTGGTTAAGAAAAAAGGGGGCAGTTGCCCCCTTTTTTGATTTCCGGTTTTATCATTTCTTCTTTTTCATCTTTTTCTTTCGCTCAGGGTCTTCATGAAAGAAGTAACGCACATCAACAGTAAAGTAGCTTCCACTCAATTCAATCAAAGAACGATCTGTGCCTGTTAACCAAGTTGCTTCAACCTGAGACACTGCCATTCTTTGGAATGGACGGTGATAGCTTGCGCCCACATAGAACCATCCGGATTCTTTTGAGCGGTATTCAAAGCCATAGTTAGCTTCCAACGCCAATTGAATCCAGTTTTGGCTATCCGTGTAGAGCTCAAAATCATAAAAATTAGCACCCACTTGCTCAGAGGAAGAACTGAATGCGTCTGATGGATAAAGGTCCAAACTGAACCCCCCGGCAGCATTCATGAACCAGTCATTTCCTAGGCGCACATAAACAAGTCCTCTTAGTGGAATTTCATAACCGGTAACTCTAAAATTGGTTTTGTTGAAGATACTGGCTGAATCCAGTCTTGATTCAACTTGAAAATTTCTTCGGACCAAATTAATGCCTGTTTCAGCGGAGAACATATCAGTGAAGCCAAATCGCACTACCATTCCAAAATTGAGGCTGACTTTAGGAACCCAAATGGACTGGAGTTCTCCGTCTTTTGATACTCCCTCAGCAGCTTCAAAATTGAAAAACTTGTTGGGAATTAATGGCCTCAGTTGAAAGCCCACAGAATTCACCTGTTGTTGCCCAACTCCGGACAAACAAGACAAAATCAAAATGCACGTAACAAAATGCTTGCTCATTAATTCGATTTAAAAAATCCCCAAAGGGCTAATGCCAGCGTTCCAAAGACTATTATCAACATCGCATAACGCAACCATTTGATTGGAATAAAGTGTTTTCGATAACGCGCATGGCACATGTTATTGCAATACATCGCATCGCTTGAAAACGTTTTCTTAATTCCGAAAAGTATACGATGTGTGGGAGACTCAGTGTCCAAAAAACGCTCAAAAGGCACACTTCTATCCTGTAACAATTGCTCAAAATAATCCGCGTGCTCCGGCTCATGATATTGAAATACCATGTATCGGTTATCTCCGGCGTGATCATAATAGTTGGTAAACCGTATCATTCAATCCAGTCTGTCACATATTCCAAGGGCTTTCTGTGTCCGGAAGGCCAGTCTTCTGTAGGGTACCCCATGTAGAATAGGCCCAGACATCTGTCCTCGGGGCGAAGCCCCAAAAAAGTCTTCATCTCATCTGAATACACAAACCCGGGAGAAGACCAAAAAGCGCCCAAACCAAAGGCAGTACAGGTGAGGTACATGTTCTGAACGGCGCACGCCACAGCTTCAATTTCTTCAATCTCAGGTATCCGTTGTTCATCGTCTCTTTGCATACAAATAGCCACAACAACGGACATATTTTGCATACGTGCCTTGAGCTTTTCATATTTGACCTCTTTGAACTTTTCCGGAGGGGTCTGATTTCGGTACATCTCTGGCAAGGCGTCTTCCAGCTTCTTCATTCCATCCTTCATGTACACCTTGAATCGCCATGGCTGAGTGAGTGCATGAGACGGTGCCCAGCGCGCGTTGTTCAACACGTGCTCCACAATTTCTCTATGCACCTTCCTAGTAGAGTATGTTTCTGGAGAAATACTCCTCCTATTCTGAATGATTGCTGTTACCTCGCTTAGATTGTACTTCATCCTACTTCCATTTAATATTACACCCCATACTTGGGCGTTGATTTCCTGCCGGAATGGTTTCATCCTTTAGCATGAGCTCTATTGCATTGCGCATGTCTTCTCCATTGGACTGCATTCCACTTCCTGGCCTAGTACTATCCATTTGTCCTCTGTAGATGCACCTTTCTTGGGCATCAAAAAGATCAAAATCTGGAGTACATACGGCGTCATATGCCTTGGCTACACTTTGGTCTGCATCATACAAATATGGGAAAGGAAATTTTTCAGCTAGAGCCAAGGCCTTCATATGATCAGGACCATCCTGCGGATAACCCACAACATCATTGCTGCTAATTGCCACAAAACCAACGCCTTTGGCCTGGTAGTCTTTAGCTAGTTGAGTCAGTGTCTTCCTCATGTGAATCACATAGGGACAGTGGTTGCAAATGAACATGACCAAGGTTCCATGAGTTCCTTTAATATCCTCGTAACTTAGGATTTGATCACTTATAGTATCTAACAAAGCAAAATTTGGAGCTTTGAATCCTAAAGGAATCGGTTTGGTTGGAATAAGTGCCATGAAAAAACTGTGATTAGAGCGCAAAATTACATAATAACTACCTGCAAACTGGCACTCATGATTGTTGTTCTGGGTTTGGACAATCCTATCATGGCCCAAAAAACTTCTCCCATCCTTTTTGGAGTTACTGAAGGTTTTCATTTCAGGGCAAACAGAATGGCTGAAGACACCACCCTACTCTTTGGAGAAGGACATTATGCCTTTGGTGATTACATGATTGCACAAGGACAATTTCTCAACTCCAACCAGCAGGGTGCATGGCTCTATTTCTATCATACCGGAGAGGTACGTGCGAAAGGACTGTTTGTGGCCAATCAGAAACATGGAGATTGGTCCTATTATCATCCCAATGGTTCTATACAGGCTGAAGGCACTTACCAACTTGGAAACAGAATAGGTATTTGGAAAAGCTTCAACCACATTGGTCAACCACTTGCCGAAATCACCTATTTGGCCGGTGCTGCAGTCCAAAAATTTGCCGCTTTTTACTCTTCCGGAGACACCTCGCTAGTTCGCAATTTCAAGATTGTTGAGAGAAAAATAAATGGGTCGGAACGTTCATTTTATGCGAACGGTCCTGTCTGTGAGGAATATTCCTTTGTGGTAGACACGAGTTCGGTATTGGGCAAACACCAACTATTGCAGGGGAACGACTTTCTGGAAACATTTTTTCTGGCAGAAAACCCAGAGGGACAGCTCTTGCCCTCCCCCGTTTTACAGTACCACGGTGCCTACAGAAGATTCCATCAAAGCGGCCACATGTGGGAACATCGGGTGTATCACTTTGGTAAATTGGTGAACGTATTTGAAAGTAAGAATCAATGGGGATCTGTGCAGGACAATGGCAGCTTCAGAGATGGCAATGGCACAGTGATAAGGTACCACCAGAATGGCGATACGGCTTCCATAATCAACTACTTCAATAGTCAGCCGGAAGGTGATTTTCTTATCAAAGAATCTGGCAATAGGACATTGGTGGAAGGTGAGTTTTGCGCCTCAAATCCCTGTGGAAATTGGACCATTTACGACATCAACCAAAAACCTGAATCCAGGTGGGATTTTGAAGGAGACACGCTTCAAACCCGTTGGTTGCACAATAGCGGTTCAGACAAAATGATTGGTAAATATGTGAATTTATTGCAGTCGGGAAAATGGGTTGTGCTAGATTTTCTTGGAGACACTCTTGAAACGGCTCATTATCAGAGCGGCCTGCTGGATGGCCCCTATGCGCGTTTTAATCTGGGTTCCAGAAATTTTCAGGGGAACTTCTCCCAAAGCCTGAAAATAGGAAACTGGCAAACCCTCTCTCCTTCTGGGAAAGCAAGCTTTGAACAGGACTACGGCTCGCATCCCGTGGTTCTTTCTCCACCTGTATTGGCCAACCCTTTGGCTCTGAAATTCCCTTTGGAAGATGGCTTCAAGAAAATAGCTTTCTCCTCTCCCCCTTCATTCTTTGGGCTATCGCCCGAGGAGATTGACATGTGGATCCACAAGGAACTTTATCATGTTTGGATTGATCTGGGAGGCATGAATGGAGACGTGGTGCTTCAATGCATTGCAGACGAAACAGGAATGATCACTGACTTCGTAGCTGTTAAATATGGAAATGACGATTACCGGCAAGAGGCCGAAAAACTATTGCGAGGAATGGGGATAGTTCGTCCAGCCAGAATTCTGGGTTTCCCGCAGAATTCCGTTTTCTTTGTGTCTTATTACTTTGAGAAATTATGAAGACTTTCATTATTACCGGAGCTGGCAGTGGAATTGGTGCTGCAGCGGCCATTGAGCTTGCTAAAGTAGCCACCAACCGTTTGGTTTTGGTTGGCCGCACCAAGTCCAAATTGATTGAAACCCAAAAGAAATTGAACAATGCCTCTGATCATGTGATCTGTGTGGTTGACATTTCTAAAAAACGGGCACTTCATCAAGCTTTTGAACAGATTGAACTAGAAAAGCACAATGTGGTAGGTTTATTTGCAAATGCGGGCATTGGTGGTGAAAATCAATACGGTGATGATGATAGATGGTCAGAGATCTTGGAGGTGAACTTGACCGGGACTTACAACAGCATTATGGAAGTGTTGCCTCATTTTGAGCGATCAAAAAACAAGTTCACCCATGTATTGATAACGTCTTCCTGTTTGGCCAGGTTTGGAGTTCCAAATTACACCGCCTATTGCACATCCAAAGCTGGGTTACTTGGATTGACCAGGGCATTGGCCGTTGAACTTGCATCCAGGAATGTACTTGTGAATGCGATTTGTCCCGGATGGGTTGATACCAAAATGGCAAGAGACGGAATCCAACTATTGGCTAATCGTTCAAATGAGAGTTTTGAAGAAGCCCATGCCGGCCAAATGGGACATGTTCCTTTGGGCAGAATGAGTGACCCTGATGAAATAGGGAAATTCGTAGCTTTTATGTTTTCAGATGCACAAACGTCTATGACCGGACAAGGCATTGATATAAATAACGGATCTTACATGTAATGAAAAAATTCTGTTCAACAATTGCCTGCCTCACCTTATTGGCTTCAGTTTCAAGCTCTCAGTTCAACCCCGATTCTGTAATGATAAGGTCCATTTTTAATGAAGTCCTTGCGAATGGAGAATGTTATGAAAACCTGAGATATCTGTGCAAAGACATTGGCGCAAGGTTGAGTGGTTCCGAAGAAGCAGACAAGGCAATTGTATGGGGCAAGCTCACTATGGAAGGCTTGGGTATGGACACAGTCTACTTGCAGCCAGTTATAGTTCCACATTGGACCAGGGGATCTGTGGAAAGTGGTTACCTCATTGATGGTGAAGTCCAGGAAGAAGTTCAGATTTGCGCCCTTGGAGGTTCTGTGGGAACCGTGGGCAAACTGCGGGCTCAGGTCATTGAAGTAAAGCATTTGGAAGAGTTGGCAGAATTGGGCCGGGAAAAAGTAGAAGGAAAGATCGTCTTTTTCAACAGGGCGCTGGACCCCTTGCTTATCAACACTGGTGCGGCCTATGGGGGGGCTTTTGACCAACGGTCCAAGGGGGCTTCAGAAGCTGCCAGGTATGGAGCTGTAGGTGCCCTTGTGCGCTCTTTGACACATGCCTTGGACACGTTTCCCCACACAGGAGCAATGAACTATGAAGAAGGTGTTACACATATTCCAGCAGCTGCCATTAGCACAGTGGATGCACGTATGCTACATGGAAAATTAAAAGAGAACCCTGAGATTGAGTTTCAATTGCAGTTGAGTTGCCAAAACCTACCCAATGTAGAGCAATACAACGTCATTGGAGAATTACGAGGTTCAGAGAACCCAGATGAATACATCGTAGTTGGTGGGCACCTTGATAGTTGGGATATTGGAGAAGGAGCTCATGATGATGGTGCCGGAATTGTACAGTCCATGGAGGTTGCAAGAACTTTTTTGGCTTTGAACTATCAACCCAAGCATACTTTGAGGGTTGTGCTTTTCATCAATGAAGAAAATGGCAACAACGGTGGAAAGACCTATGCGAAGGTGGCCGAGGAAAAAGGAGAAACACACGTGGCCGCCATTGAGAGTGATTCTGGCGGGTTTACGCCAAGAGGCTACAGCATGGAAGGCACTGATCACCAATATGCCACTGTAAAGGGCTGGCAAGACTTGCTTGAGCCTTACAACTTACATCTTTTCAGACGTGGCTGGAGCGGGGTTGATATTCGCCCCTTAAAAAATGACCGCGTGGCTCTTTTTGGATTAATACCAGATTCACAGCGTTACTTTGACTTTCATCATAGCCGCAATGACGTATTTGAGCAGGTGCACAAAAGAGAACTCGAACTAGGCGCAAGTTCTATTGCGGCGCTTATTTACTTGTTGGATTCTGATGGAATTTCTCCGAATGAGAACTAGTCCTTCTTTTGATTGTCATTAATGATTTGCATCAAGTCTCTAAATTCAGTTTTGCCTAGCTTGTTTGATGCATCCGCTGAAGGAAAAGATTTTGCGTATATCAAACCATTGATTCCCATCACATACACCTCCTTTGAATAGGAATCACCAATCTTAATACAGTTTATGTCTACAAAAGCAACATCGGATTCTTTGTTGCGCAATTTGGTTTGAACCACATCTTTTTTCCAAAACTTGGCTAAGTTATTTGAAAGGTCATTGATAGCAGAAGGAGAATTAATATAGTCTTCTAATTGTGAGGCACGCACATAAACCGTCTTCAATTTATTATTTCGCATGCTTTTTATCAGGCTCTTTTCATACTGACTCAATTCCTCCAAGGATGACTTGATTCTCAAGTCGGTATACAATGCTTGGAAATAAAGCAGGCCTGTGTAGGAATCTAAATAACTTGGGTTGACCCAGACTTGTGCCAGGATTTGAGCGGATGGTTTAATTTCTAAATAGCCATCTTTTCTCATTTTCACTTGTGTGGTATCTACACCACCCTGCAGAAGGACCAAGGCTGACCTCAAATCACCTCCACTGTCATAAAGTTTTGCCCTAGTCACAATCAAATTGGAAGTATCTGCCAATAGCGTCATATCTGTTTGCGGGGAAGCCTCTATCACCATTCGGGAATA
>CAZKMC010000085.1:3800-10273 GCA_964553485.1 uncultured Comamonadaceae bacterium | reverse complement strand
AATACCAACCGACCCAGTGCATCAAACGGGGCAGCTGAGAAGCATTCTCAGGTCTTATCAGCAGGTGCAGGTGATTTGCCATCAGACACACCGCATACAACCTGTGCGGCACCTTGGCTTGTGCCTTGGCGAGCACTGCCAGGAGCACATCCCTTCTCAACCCTTTGGCAATCAGAAACTGACGGCTGTTACACCTGAGCGTGATGTGAAATGAATACCCTTGCGGTAGATGGCGGGCTGAGCGGGGCATTTGGTTTGGGTGCCATCTTAGGCATTACTTTGCTGCCCTACCCTTAGACGTCTTCTGGTATTCAGTTTTGATTTGATTGATGAGAAGCGATTTCAATTCAGCGATTTCAATGCTTGAATTGTTGTCTAAGTCCAGCCGGATCAGTTCAACCGGAATACAAGCCATTCCAACATCTCCATAGCCCGTGGCTCGGATGCTCTTAACAGCCTTTGCGTATGTTTCAGGGGATAAGTCGGCAATTTTCACAAAATGATAATTGACTTCAGTACTTCCGGTGGTGTCCTGCCCATAGCAGGTAAATGACATGGCTAAAGCCAAGATCATTATGAGGAAAGGTGGCATTCCTACTTTTTTGATCATGTTTTGAAAAGTTTAACGGTGCGAATTAAACATGTAGTTAACTTAAGCAAATATGCTAAAAAATAGCGTTCAAAATCAGTTGAGTCAGTTGGTCATGCTGTGTTTATCAACACAAAAGTTTAATTACTTTTTATGCTGTTTGCTCACTTCATAACAAAGAATTCCTCCAGCTACCGAAACGTTCAATGATTTAGTAGTACCCGTCATGTCTATTTTTGCCAATACGTCAGCCCTCCTTAGGATTCCAATTGATACACCTTTTTCTTCATTTCCGAGCACTATGCAAACTGATTCACTCATGTCCAAAGTGCTCAAGTCAGTATTTCCTTTTTCCGTGGCTGCTATGACTTTCAATCCATATTGTTGACAAAGTGCAAGTGCGTCTGCAACGTGGTGCACCCTGCAAACGGGCACCCGCAACAAAGCTCCTGCAGATGATTTAATCGCATCAGCATTTACTGGAGAAGCTCCTTGTTTCGAAATAATAATCCCGTCAAACCCAAAACACTCCACAGAACGTGCAATTGCCCCAAAATTCCGAACATCTGTTACTCCATCCAGCATCATCAAAGCGGTGAGCTTCTTTTCCGATTTGAGTCGGTCAAGCATCTCATCCAAATCATGAAATTCAATAGGTGATATGTAGGTGATGACTCCCTGATGGTTATTCTTAGAAACCCTTTCTAGCCTTTGAACCGGGACGGTTTGATAAGGGATGCCTTCTTTTTTGATTCTAGCAAAGGCTTCTTGAAAAAGTTCACCA
The DNA here is from genome assembly GCA_964553485.1 of uncultured Comamonadaceae bacterium. GTDB lineage: Bacteria > Bacteroidota > Bacteroidia > Flavobacteriales_D > Sanyastnellaceae > CAZKMC01. Next base: position 8,900 of record CAZKMC010000085.1, on the reverse strand, counting down.
TGAAGTCCCTGCTGAACAAGCACTTTTTGAATCTCCTGCCCAGAGTCTAAAGCTTCAATGAGCGGCCGTAATCCAATTAAAATATTCTCTTCTTTCATATCAATCACTATAGATTCGCCCGTTGCGCCAACTGCTCAATGCCCGTTCCCAGCCTGGTTCGAATGCTGGATTTCTTTCTAGCCTATAAACTTGGTCTGAGAAGGGGTTTTCTACCTTGTAAAAATGAAATACCAGACTGTTCAAGTTGCTTTCTTCTCCGTATATCCAAGTCTCTTGTCCACTTGAGATTTCAATCTTGTTGGGATTCCCAAAAACGATATGAATCAACCCACGGTCAGTTCTCCAGCCCTCGGTAATTCCAGAAAAATAGTAGTTAGCCTCCTGAACCCGCTGATAATAGATGCGAATCAATTCTCTGCCTCTGTCTTTACTTCCGCCAATGTCAATCCAAAAATCATCCAGCTCTTTCTTCGGATAATTACTCTTGGAAATCCGTTCAAATTCTGGCCTAGAAGTAATATAGCGCAGACTCTGAATCATTCCGTCTACTGTTGTGATAGACGGGTAAGTCGCGTTCCAAGCATAAACGGTGAAATGTGATTCTGTTTCCGGAACGTGAAATACATGCATGCCACTATCGGCATTCAATTCAAATGTGCCAAATGATTCAATCATCGGAACAATAGGTTCTTCCAATGAGGTGATGTAACGTGGTTTGCTAAAACTATCCGGGGGAGGAGGAAGGGCCACTTTGTGTCTGCTGGCTTGGAGGTCGAGCCTCGAGCCAGTGTAACGCTCACTTGTGATATATACGGTTTCTCCTGGCGCTACATTGTCATGAAAAAGGGGGGCAAGCGTTTGTGAATTTGTGAGCAAAAAATTCTGTCTAGAACTCGTGTCATCTTTCTTGACTAACAAGGATGTTTCTACACTTAGTCTGCGATTTAAGTCCTTCACCGTAATGTCCAGAAAATAAGCTTTCCCTTCAGGCAAAGCAATGTCATGCCTGCCGATTAAGTCACGTTGGTCCTGAGATTCATTGATGTCTGAATACTTGAAAACAAGCGTGTCTGTGTATAAGAAGTCCGCTGAAATCAACATGATTTCAAATTGTACCTCTGCACTAAAAGGCTGGGCGGGATCTTTTCTGGTGTACAGCAGTTCTTCGGCTCTCAACTTGAAATAAAGAGCGCTGCTGTCTGCGGACAGATGGTAACAAATCAACTCCGGGTGCAAGTAGGTCGCCTCCCAATTGTACGGTAGCTTTTTGGAGCTGCTTTGAAGTGAACTTGTTGATGAGCAAGAACTACCCCATATCAAAATGAAACTCAAGACCACGGTGAAACTGAATCGAGCAAGTACTGATTCAAAAAGAAAGGCCCTTCTGAGGTGGTTATTGTCCATAATTGGGAACAAAGATAAGGTCTACTCCAGTATTCAACACGTTATTAACTTAGAACAGATTAATAAAACCAAAGTGAACTTTACCTTCTCTTATGAGAAATGTGGATGTTGAGGTTTTTCCAAGCCCATACAAGAGGCTGAAAGCTCCGTTTTTGGTGTTTAAGTTTAGGCCTATTCCAACACCCAGTGGGGTGTCTCGGTAATACCCTTCTAGTTTTTGCTCATACCAAGCCTGATCTACAAACCCCATAATGCTCACGCCGCTGCCAAGATGATAACGTGCTTCCAATCCGCCAATAAGAAATGTGCTGGCAAAAAGACTCTCTTCATTGAATCCACGTAAACTTTTAAATCCGCCAATTCGATACAATTCATTGAGGAATAATAGGGAATCTAACTTTGTAGCTCCTTGCAGCCTTAAACCTATAGACCAGCTTTTGCCCAATGGATTGAGTTGATACAGATTGAATAGTCCAGCATATTGAGCAGATCGCAAAGTGCCGGCTTCGTTGTCTGCCTGTTGCTTATTCGCAGCGCTCGCTTCTATGTGCGCTTGACACCCTTTTCTCGGGTCAATAAAGTTGTCCCAGATTTTGCTTGTCCAGCCTAGTCCATACCTGGTCAGTTTTACGTCTTCAATTGATCCAGACAATGAGTTGAGACCATTCGAATTCCAATTTTCCACAAACACTTCTGCAAATTGGTCCAGACTAAATAAATAGTGAAGCGCTCCTCTCAAGGCCGTAGTGGAGAATGTAGTATCCCGTCTGTAAAGATCTACAGAGCCTCCTAGCCCCAAGTTGGTTGAAAGTAAAAAGGGGTAGCTCATTCCAGCCTTTAAATTTTGTGTCTGGTTTTGCAGTCTTCGCCAATTGAAATCGATCGATTCTCCGGCCCTTAGTACGTTTCGGAGTTTTAGGTCTAGACTACCTGTAATACTGGCTTGTGCACTTCCTTCCTCGGGCTGAAAGCCCAAAACACCGTCAAATTGATTGGCCGGCTTGTTCTTGACATATAAATAAAGCCGCGCTCCCTCTTCAAAAAACTGGATTTGTGGAGGCTCACTTAGCGTCAAAAATGAAACTTGGTTGAACTTGACCGGAATGTTCTTCAGCTGCTTTTCATTATATAATTGTTTGGGCTTAAGCCCGAGGAGAGATTGAATGAACCTAGTAGGAACCGGCTCTAATGACTTGAAAATTATGCTGTCCAAATAGACCAGCGGCCCCGGATTCAAGGTCAGTTCTGCTTCTATTTCATTGTTGCTATTCACACGCGTATTCACACGAATTGAAGCAAAAGGGTGACCGCTATTCTCTAAATCGAATAGGGTAATTTCAAGCGCTTTTGAGAGTTCCGCCGAATCCAGTTTTTCGGAAAAATCCGAATGTGCCCACTTTAATTCATCGGGTATGGACCATTGTACTTTTTCCCATCTGAGAATTGGGCCTTTATGAAAGTAGACTTTAAGAGTGTCCTGATGAATTTTAAGAGAATCAATGCCTGCAGCCAAATGTCCGCTTGAGCGCAGTGAAGCTATTTCAGCTTTTAAAAGCAAGTCTGGTGCAAAAGTTTGTGTCATAGAATTCTTACCCTGCTCATCTTCCATCCAAATGATCGTTTGGCAGTAGTGGACCTTGGGAATGGCCCAAACAAGCAAGCTTAAAATGAGGAATAAAGACTTCATGTTTAAAAGGAACGCAATAGGATGCTGAAATTACACGTTGAAATTATGAATCACGCGAGATTGTGGAAAACCTGTGTAACTTTCTTGGAACAAGCTCGTATTTTATAATGATTCGGTGCCGAAATTTGGCCCCTTAGCTGATTCTCTTAAAATACGTTAGATGAAAAAAGTAATTGGAATTTTAGCGCTTGTGCTATTCGTTAGTGTTTTGTTTGTAGCATGCACTCCTCACAAGCAAGCCTGTGCAGCCTATGACAATGTAGAACTGGAGCAGGAGTAAGTATTAGTCAAATGTGATCTTAATATCTTGATTCAACTTTGGGTCAAGGCTTTGTGCTACTGGACAGGTAAGCGCAGTTCTTTTCAGGATTTCACGATTTTTTGGTGTGTCACGTTCAGGAATTAACTGAATGTGCAACTCAACGCCAATAGTTCCTATTCTTCTTGGATCGCTTAGCATCACTTTACTGATGGAAGCGTTCATTTTCATTTCCCCCAAGTCCATTTGTTCGGCTTTAATGCCAACCATTGTAACCATGCAGGCAGCCAGTGCTGCCGATACCATGTCTGTGGGAGAAAACGCCTCGCCTTTTCCGTTATTATCAACAGGTGCATCAGTCTGTATGACTGTGTTTGAACGGAGATGTGTCAATTTCGTTCTTAAATTCCCAAGATATTCCAATTTGTAGTCCATTGATAAACTTTTGTGAGGGTTAAGGCGTTAATCTTTGTACTTTTGATAGACAGTGCAAAGTAAAGATAAGATACCATATCCGTCATTGAAATTCCTCTTCATTCCTTTAGTCTTATTGATAGGTTTCAGTGGCTTGGCTCAATCTGAATTATATGAGGAGCCTGTAATTATATATTCCAATCAGACGTACGGGGGATTGAATTTACACTCAAATGGTGCTGGTGCATTCCTTAATTTCGGAAAGTATCGTACAGCAAAAAAGATAATGATCTTCGGATTTGACGTGTTGTATCTCAAGCATGAGAAAGAAATCAAATCCTACAACCCTGTTTATGATGACGCTCGCAGCTATGTCCTCGGAAAAATGAACAATTTTTATATGGTTCGGCCTGGCATAGGGGTGGAAAGAATTCTCACAGAAAAACTAAGGAAAAGTGGCGTTCAGGTTTCATACACCTGGCAGGTCGGCCCCACTTTGGGGATCACTAAGCCTGTTTATCTCGAAATAGCATACCCTGGAATTGCCTATGACTACCTGGTGGTAGAACGCTATAATCCAGATGCACATTACAGCAACAATATTTATGGAAAGGCTTCTGGTTTAAATGGATTGGACGAATTGAAGATTCATCCGGGTGCGTTTGTTAAATTTGCCTTTCAATTTGAATATTCCAATGAAAAGAATCGGCTGAAGGGATTGGAAGCAGGAATGGTAGTAGATGCTTTTCCACAGGATATACCCATTCTTGCAGAGAAGTATGAGCAAAACAAACAATTGTTCTTCAACTTCTATTTGAATCTATTTATTGGACAGAAGTACATTAAGAGATGACAGAAGTGAATGCACAGGCTACAATTGTCAGAACTCCAAAGCCGAAATGGCTGCGAGTCAAATTACCAACTGGCGAAAGTTACAAGAAGGTCAGAGGACTGGTTTCAGAGCACAAACTCCATACAATTTGCGAAAGTGGCAATTGTCCCAATATGGGAGAATGTTGGGGTGAAGGCACTGCTACATTTATGATCTTAGGGAACATATGCACCCGCTCATGTGGCTTTTGTTCTGTAGCTACAGGAAAACCTTTGGAAGCAGATTTGTTTGAGCCAGCACGTGTGGCCAGATCAGTAAGCTTAATGGAAGTTAAACATGCGGTCTTAACTTCTGTGGACAGAGATGATTTGGCAGATGGAGGTTCAGAAATATGGGCCTCCACAGTACGAGCCATTAGACGAAAGAGTCCTACAACAACTTTAGAGACTCTGATTCCTGATTTTGCCGGAAAATGGGAAAACCTTCAGCGTATTATAGACGTGG
>CAZKMC010000085.1:0-3790 GCA_964553485.1 uncultured Comamonadaceae bacterium | reverse complement strand
GCGCCAGAAATAGTTTCTCATAACCTTGAAACGGTCAGAAGACTTACCAAACAAGTTCGGATACAAGCTAAATATGACCGTAGCTTAGAAGTGTTAAGAAGGCTGAAACAGGCTGGTATGAAAACTAAATCCGGAATCATGCTTGGTCTGGGAGAAACTGAAGACGAAATCATTGATTCCATGGATGATTTGAGATCTGTAGGGGTAGATGTTCTCACCATGGGACAATATTTACAACCAACACCCAAACATTTACCTGTGGTGGAATTTGTTCATCCTGAGCAATTTGCAAGATTGAGAACCATTGCTTTGGACAAAGGTTTCCGGTATGTAGAAAGTGGACCTTTAGTAAGGTCGTCTTACCACGCAGAAAAGCACCTATTTTAGCAGGCGATGACTGGACATGTATAGAAACTCAATTCCTTTGAGAACAATGCGTTTTCTTTCATTGTTAAATATCGTAAATTGCCAATCGTTTGTTTCGGATAATTAAGATAATCACATGAGAATCAATACTCTAAGTATTTTAGGTTTAGGGCTTCTTTTGGTAGGAGCAGGACTTTGGATTAGTTCAGAAGAGCAAATTAGCTCCGAATTTGTGCCAAGAGTCAATCAAGAATTGAAAGCTGACGCCGATGGCGCCAATGAAATTCAAAGAATGCTTCGTGGAAATATTCAAACTGGTCAGGTTGAAGAATCTGATTTCATTGAATTACGGAATGCTGTTCAGAAATTTGCCAAATCAGGCGCTCAAAAAAGCGCACCAAATTTGGAATGGACCAGCATGGGTCCTGATAACGTTGGTGGACGTACCAGAGCCATTTTGATCGAGACTGAAAGCATCATATATACTGGTGGTGTTTCCGGAGGTCTCTGGAGATCTACAAATGGCGCCAATACATGGCATCATGTACCAAGTTTCCCAAATTGTATGATTGGCTCAATCGCTAAGTCATTAAACGGTACTTACTATGTAGGAACAGGAAGTTTGTTCGACGGTGCTGGTGGAGACGGTGGTTCTGGATTCCGTGGAAGAGGTGTATACCGCTCATCTGATGCGGTCAACTGGACATTGATTCCAAATACAGATCCAGGTGAGTTTAACACTGGTGATTGGACAGCTGTTGATTGCTTAGTTGCAGACCCGAATAATCCAGGAAGAGTTTTCGTTGGAAGTAATGCAGGTTTTGGCTACCTCGAAGGAGATGTAGTTGAAATGGGTTTTGCTGAGGGAATTCCAAACCAAGACATTCAAGATATCTTTATTGCCCCAGACAATAGCTACATGCTTGTTGTAGCGGGAAGTGGAAGAGTTTATCGTTCTACTAATTCGTCTTTCACAACTTTCGAAGAGAAATTTGGAAATGATGATGGTCAACTACCACAAAGTGGAATCGGAAGAGCTCGCGTGGCTATCTCTCAAGACGATGCAAATTTCGCTTACGCCGTATTCGCTACAAGCGCTGGGGGTTTTGGCGGTCTGTATGCATCAACCGATGCTGGAGTTGAATGGGAAGTTGTATGGCCAGGTGGAAACCCTGAGTTTACACCGCTTCCAAGAAATCAAGGAATCTATGATTTGGCACTTGGTATCAAAAAGAATGATCCGGGAATTGCCTACGTAGGTGGAATTGAAGTTTGGAGAGCTGGTGTAGATCAACAAGCAGAACTTGCCGCCTATTCGTTTAATTTCCCTGGTTCTAACAACAGCGTACACGCAGACATTCATGAAATAGTGTTCTCTCCTGGAGGTAACATGTATATCGCATGTGACGGAGGAATTTACAAGTCCACTGATGGTGGGGAGACATACACTGCTTCAAACAGAGGGTTGAATATTACTCAGTTCTACGGTATCGCCCACTCTGCAGGAAACGCAGTTGCAGGAGGCACACAAGACAATGGAACTATGTTTATCCCTTATGATGGCTCACTTACTACCCTTGAAGAAAGTATTGATGTTTTCGGTGGAGATGGTTTCGACACTGAAATTTCTCAAGTAACCAATGCAACAAGCGGATCAATTTTCGTCACATCTCAAAACGGAGTCCTTGCTCGTTTCCAAGAAGGTGGAGCAGGAGGTATGTTTTATGATGATGAAATCATAGACTTGATGAACGATGACGGTGAGATTGGACAATTCTACACCTGCATTAGATTGCATGAAAACACGGCAGATGAAGACTCACAGCAATATGTGATTCTTGTTAACCCATACACAGAATCAGTAGAAGACTCAACTTTCAATTTAAATACGGCTAACCTAGATCTTCCATTCACATATACTTTACCTGAGGGAGAAGTACTTGAGTTTTGGGCAGAATTGATTCGCCCAGATCGAGTTTTGGAAGAGCCACTTTTAGAAGATCCAGACTACTTCTGGTTGGATGTACAAGCCTTGTCAGACACGATGTTTGATTGTATGACTGACAGTACTGAGGCTGGAACGGTGACAGAAATCGATCAGATTATTCCAATTGACTCGTGTTTTTACTTTGAGCCTCTGGATGAAATCATCTGCGTTACATATGATTATGACACCACATATACTGAAACAATGGTGTATGATTACACAATCACTTGTGATACAATGTACCATTATGAAAGTGATACTTTGTTTGACGTGCGTGAGCAACTGAAAATTACAGACCCTTACACCACCATGTTCAGCATTGGTTTTGTAGGAAATCAGGGAGTTTGGATGACACGTGAAGGATTGAATTTCAACACTACTCCAAATTGGTTCAAGATTGCTACTGCTCCCGGTGGTGGCGGAACTAAGGCTATGGAATATACTCCAGACGGGCATCACATGTTTATCTCTGGTTGGAACGGAACTGTAAAACGTGTATCAAATCTTCACCTGCTTTGGACAGAAGATGACCTCGGTTTGCTTGAAGAAACTACAATCTTGTCAGGTGCTGGTTCAGCAGTTACAGGAGTAGCAGTTGACCCAAACAACCCAGAACACGTAGTAATCACTGTAGGTGGATACGGTACTGTGGGTGGAGGAAAGGTTAGAGAAACTTGGAATGCACTGGATGCTTCTCCAAACTGGGACAATATCTGGTTCGCTAATAGTGAAACATTGGCTAAGATGCCTTGCTATGATGTTGTAGTTGATGTAAATGATGATTCAGGTCAAACGATTATCGTAGGAACTGAATACGGAATCTTCACAACCGATGACAGTGGAGACACTTGGACAATTTCAAACACTGGAATGGCATCAGCTATAGACGCAGTTGCTTGCCCTGTATTCGACTTGAAGCAGCAGTGGAGAGGTCATTCTCCTTGGATGCACCCAACCAATAACGGAAACGTATATGCCGGTACTCACGGACGTGGAATCTTCTTCTCTGATGAATTGACGTTCACAGGAATTGATTCTCCAGACCAAACTGAAATTGCAAACAACCTGCTCGTTTATCCGAATCCAGTAACTGGTGGAATTGCTAATGTTCAAATTGAACTTGCTTCTACTAGCGACGTGACTATGAGAGTTTATACCGTCAATGGTCAAATAGTAAGAGATATCCAACAGAAAAACCTTGTTGCTGGTCAACATCAACTTCGAATCAATACTTCAGATTTACCACGTGGACAGTATTTCCTAAGAATGGAAACTGGCTCTACAAGTCAAGTGGCTAAGTTTGTAGTAGTTAAATAATTATTTGCGCTACCGCGCGAGGAAAAAGCCGACTCGGAAGAGTCGGCTTTTTTTTGTCTGTTTGAGAATGATAAGAATTAAATTCACCTCATGAAAAAGACTCGTGTCGCCAACAATGGA
>CAZKMC010000084.1:2640-10441 GCA_964553485.1 uncultured Comamonadaceae bacterium | reverse complement strand
CTTGGCTGCCAATCAACTTGCAGAACAACGTGTGGAAGCTATTGGAAAAACAAAACAATACTTCTAAATCAACACGTTAATAAACCAACAAGAAGCCACTTAAAATCATGTTGAACAGACGCCATTTGCGTATTAAAGTCCTTCACATTCTTTATGCCTTTTACCAAGAGGATGAGCGTGATATGGTAAAAGCCGAAAAGCAGCTTTTCTTCTCAATTGATAAGATGTATGAGATGTATATCTATCTCATCGCTTTGATTGTAGAAATGCAAGATGCTGCTATTGAAAAAATCGAAACTGGCCGGAACAAAAAGCTTCCTTCACAAGAAGATTTGCATCCGAATACCAAGTTTGTAACCAACCGTCCATTGAGAGTTCTAGCGAATAGCAAGATTCTGAGAAAGGAAATGGAGCAGATGAAATTGAGTTGGGTAGACAATCCTGATCTCATCAAACATATCTTCCGCATGTTGATTGAAACGGAAGATTACAAAGAGTACATGGAATCTGACGAGCGAGGTTTTGATCATGACCGTGAATACCTACTTCGTTTTTTCAAGCGCCATATCATCAACAACGAATTACTTCATGACTATTTTGAGGAAAAGAGCATCTTCTGGAATGATGACTTGGATCTTACCTCCTCTATGGTGTTGAAGACCGTTAAGATGATTGAAGACGGTGACGCTGACCTTACTTTGTTGCCGCTCTGGAAAGAAGATGACGACGAAAAGAATTTTGTGACGGAACTTTTCAGAAAGACTCTCACTCAGGCGGAAGAAAATGAAAAGATGATTGAGTCGTTCACCAAAAACTGGGACATCGACCGAATAGCTGTGATTGACACCATCTTGATGAAAATGGCTCTTGCAGAAGCGCGTATTTTTGAGAGTATTCCATTGAAGGTTACTTTGAATGAGTACATCGAACTTTCAAAATACTACAGCACTCCTAAAAGCAACGGGTTTATCAACGGCGTATTGGACCAGATGTTCAGCAAGATGAATGAAGATGGTATGATCAAAAAAATCGGAAGGGGATTATTGGAATGAGAAGTGGCCTTAACATCCGAATGGTGGTGATGCTATACATTGGCTGTCTTATGATTGCTTGTGATAATACTCCAAAAGAAGTGACCACAGACATGATCAATATGCCTGGAGGTTCTACAGATGCTGCCAACCTGAATCTACCGGAAATTTCTTTTGAAGAAATAGAATTTGATTTTGGGAGAGTCATTGAAGGCGAACGAGTGAAACACACTTATGAGTTTGAAAATACTGGCGATGGGCCGTTGATCATTTCAGCCATTGAGCCCTCTTGCGGTTGCACTGTGGCTAAAGACTGGCCCAAGGAGCCCATTCCTCCCGGTGAAACCGGAATCATAAATATAGAATTCGACACCCATGATAAAGTGGGTAATAACAATAAGAATATTGCGGTGATGACAAATACTTCACCGTCCAGAACTTATTTATACATCAAAGGGGAAGTAATAGGTCCTCAAAAATAACACCATGAAAGCACTTACAATTCTTTTACAAGCACCTGCAGAAGGTGGAAGCTGGAACTTCTTGATCCTTTTGGGAGGTATGTTTATCATCATGTACTTTTTCATGATTCGCCCACAAATGAAGAAGCAAAAGGAAGCAAAGAACTACCGCGAGTCCATTGACAAAGGCGACAAGGTTGTCACCATTGGAGGAATTCATGGAAAGGTTCTTGAAATGCATGATACAACAGTTTTGATTCAAGTAGAAACCGGAAAATTGCGTGTTGAAAAAAGCGCTATTTCTCCTTCTGCTAAGACTGAAGAACGTGAGCTTCAGGCCAAGGCCTAAGTGAAAAATGAACAAACCATTAAAATCCGGAGCACGTCGTCAATTATGGCGATTCTACAGGCGAATTAACGGGCGAATCCTGTTAGTTTGCCTGCTCATTTCCGGGTTTATCTGGTTGTTACGCAATCTGTCTAAAGAATTTGAATCTCGCATTCCGATTCAGGTTACGCTGAGTACCCTTCCCTCTGACTGCATCTGGATGCAATCCAAGCCACTTTCTATGGAAGTGGAAGTAGAAACTTTTGGGTTTTCACTGTTGGGTTCTGGTTTCCTTCAAGATGACAAAGTGCTTGAATTGGACTTCGCTACATATCCATGTAAAAATGGGTATGTGAACATCCCAACCTCTCAAATACGGGGACAAGTCATTCGGTTGATTGGACGGGAGCAAGCTATACTAGGATTCTATCCAGATACCTTGCGGTTTGAGTTTAATTCAGCAAAGACCAAAATGTTGCCAATTAAAATTTCTTACACTTCTAAACTTTCAGATGGGAGTTTTTTGGAAGATGAACCGCGTTCATTTCCCTCAGAAATTGTGGTCTCCGGGCCAGAAAGCATGTTGGATACGATGCAGTTTGTCTATTCCGAGAGCATGGCAATTTCGGGTCAATTCAAAGACACCTTAACGGCCAAGCTATTGAAACACCCCTTGCTAACCATGCCATTTGAAAGCGCGAAAGTGGTCTACAGCATGGATGATTTGTCTGAGAAAAATTTTCGTGTTGCAGTAAAAAAGCCTGATTTGAAAGGCTTTCAGGGACTTCGACTATTTCCAGATTCAGTGACATTGACCTGTTTTGCTGGAAGCAGATTGCTTGAGCAAACTAACGCAGCTGACTTTGTTGTGGAGGTAGCTCCTGAGGACTTGAAACTGATTGGGGAAGCAGAAAAACTAAACCTTGCTGTTACTCGTATTCCAGAGGGAATTTCTGAAGTAAAACTTCGTCCTGGCAGGATTGAATACCTGATTCTAAAAAGGAGGTAGCCTCTCCCCTTTTGAACTTGTATATTTACGGCTCTCAACAGCGATCTCCTATGTCAAAATCTACAAGTTTTTTCCTTCTAGCCCTTATTCCCATTGTTGTTTTGATCCTGATGCTATTCCTTGACGTTCGGTTCTATGGGGAAGATTCATCTTATGGTTCCAATCAAATGGCATTGCTTTGTGCAGGTGCTGTTGCCGGATTTATTGGGATTGCCAGAGGCACATCATGGAGGAGGATCTATGATGGAATTGTGGAGAGTATCAGTTCTGCCATGGGGGCCATTATCATTTTGTTGCTCATTGGTTCTCTTGCCGGAAGCTGGTTGATTTCAGGAGTTATACCCGCCATGATTTATTACGGACTTGAAATTCTCAATCCCACCATCTTCCTTTTTGCAGCAACAATTGTATGCGCCATCATTTCGGTAGCTACGGGTAGTTCTTGGGGTACAGTGGCTACCGTAGGTGTGGCATTGATTGGCATTGGAACGGCCCTCGGAATCAGCGAAGGCTGGATAGCTGGTGCTATTATTTCCGGAGCTTATTTCGGCGATAAGATGTCGCCGCTCTCAGACACAACCAACCTAGCTCCTGCTATTGCTGGCACTGATTTGTTCACCCACATTCGACACATGGTCTGGACTACTGGTCCATCGATTACCATTGCATTAATTGTATTTCTGATTGTTGGATTTACCGTTGACCCCAGTCAGGCTTCAGTTCCGGTGGACGAAATGCAAAATGTAATTCTCGAAAAGTTCAACATTGGATGGCATCTGTTTTTAGTTCCAACCATTGTGATCGTGTTCATTGCCAAAAAAATGCCGGCCATTCCGGCCTTGTTCATTGGTTCAATTCTGGGATGTATGTTTGCTCTAATTTTTCAACCTCAGATCATTGTTGAATTGGCTGGAGAAGGAGTCTCTTTTGGAAGAGCTGCCTACACCGTCCTTATTAATGCAATGACAATTTCAACGGAAGTAGTTACTTCCAACAACATTGTCACTGATCTGCTTTCTACAGGAGGAATGAATGGCATGATGAACACCATTTGGCTCATCATCTGTGCGTTGACATTTGGGGGAATCATGCAGGCTACTGGAATGCTACAAAGGATCACCGGAGCCATCCTTTCCATGGTGAAGTCTGTCGCATCTCTGGTTACAAGCACTGCCGTAACCTGTGTCTTATTCAACATCCTTGCTGCTGACCAATATCTCGCCATTGTAGTTCCGGGAAAAATGTATGCCGACGCTTACAGAGACCGTGACCTTGCTCCTGAGAATTTAAGTCGAGTACTGGAAGATGCAGGAACAGTTACTTCTGTGTTGATTCCATGGAATACATGCGGTGTTGCTCAGGCTACTGTATTGGGTGTAGCCACGGGAGTTTTTTGGCCGTATTGTATTTTCAATTTAGTGAGTCCACTCATGACCATCTTGTTTGGTGTAATGGGTTGGAAAATGACCAAATTACCTGAGCAGATTGGCTCTGATGGTGCCATAGAAGATTAACTTTGTGTTGGACTTTCTGTCTCTCCAGCAGTTCCTTTCCTGATTGAATAATTGTGCAAGAACCTACACTCGAACATACGCCATCCAAAACTGCCTCTGGAGATGAATACATCTTTGTACAAGGTGCACGGGAACACAATCTCAAAAACATAGACGTCCGTATTCCACGCAACAAGTTAGTGGTCATTACTGGTTTGAGCGGCAGCGGCAAGTCCTCATTGGCCTTTGACACCATCTATGCCGAAGGGCAACGCCGCTATATTGAGACCTTCAGTGCGTATGCCCGTCAGTTTCTAGGAGGCATGGAAAGACCAGACGTGGATAAAATCTCAGGGTTGAGCCCTGTAATCTCTATTGAACAAAAGACCATTTCCAGAAACCCTCGCTCAACTGTTGGCACTATCACAGAAGTCTATGACTTTTTAAGATTGATCTTCGCCAGAGCAGGAACTGCATACTCCTACAATACAGGAGAGAAAATGGTGCGCTACACAGATGAGCAAATCGTGGAACGTATCCTTCAGGATTTACCGGGAGAAAAATTACTGCTCATGGCTCCTGTTGTGAAAGGGCGTAAAGGTCATTACCGAGAACTTTTTGAGCAAATAATGAAGCAAGGATTCCTACGAGCTCGTGTAGATGGAGAGATTGTTGAATTGACCAGTGGTTACCGCACGGACCGTTATAAGATCCATGACATTGAAATAGTTGTAGACCGGGTAAAGGTTGATCAGAAGGACAAAACACGTTTGCTAAAGTCTGTACAAACAGCATTGCGTTTAGGAAAGGGCTCTATGATTGTGCTACCGCACGAGGAGGGTACGCTTAGGTACTTCTCACGACACCTCATGTGTCCTACGAGTGGTATTGCGTACGCAGAGCCTGAACCAAACTTATTTAGCTTCAACTCCCCTTATGGTGCATGTCCTCAGTGCAACGGCCTCGGTTTGGTCTCAGAAGTGGACTTGGACAAGATCATTCCCGATCCAAAAAAATCCATTTCTCAGGGAGGATTTGCTCCGTTGGGCGAAGTAAAAAACTCTTGGACCTTCAATCAACTTGAAGCGTTGTTGGTGAAACATGGCTACACAGTCAAAACAGCACTTGGAGAAATTGAAGACGATGTGGTCAATATGATGCTCAATGGTTCGGATGAGATGTTGTTGGTGACACCAAAAACGGGTGGCAAGCCATACAACGTCAAGTTCGAAGGCATCATCTCCACTATCGAAGTTGCAGCGGCTGACAGCAAAAACATGAAGCTTAAAAGATGGGCCAGCAACTTCATGAACAAGGTCACTTGTCACACTTGTCAAGGCACGCGGCTAAAAAAAGAAAGTCTCTATTTCAAACTTGGAGAGAAGAACATCTCCGAATTGGTTCAAATGGATCTTCGAAACCTAGGAGAGTGGTTTGAATCTACGGAAGAATTCCTAGATGACACTCAACAAGTCATTGCAAGAGAACCACTCAAAGAAATCCGGGCACGTATCAGCTTCTTGCTCGATGTGGGATTGGATTATTTGAGCCTGGACAGAAGTTCTAGAACGCTTTCTGGTGGTGAAGCTCAGCGCATCCGATTGGCTACACAGATTGGGTCGAAGCTTGTGGGAGTATTGTACATCCTTGACGAGCCGAGCATTGGATTACATCAACGCGACAATCAACGCTTGATCCACAGTCTTCAGCAACTGAGAGATGCAGGAAATACCATCATTGTGGTTGAGCACGACAAAGACATGATGCTTCAAAGTGATCATTTAATTGATATTGGTCCCGGAGCAGGAATTCACGGTGGACATATTGTAGCGCAAGGCCCACCTAACGAGCACTTGGCAGCGGGTTCCGTTACAGCTGCATACTTGAACGGCGAAAAGGAAATTCCTATTCCGAAAAAACGCAGGAAAGGAAACGGCAAAAAACTCATTCTCTCAAAAGCCACGGGCCACAATTTGCAGAATGTAGACTTGAAAATTCCTTTGGGCACTTTTGTTTCTGTAACAGGCGTTAGCGGAAGCGGGAAATCGAGTTTGATTACCCAAACACTGTACCCTGTCCTACACAATCATTTCTGGGAAGAAACAAAGGTTCCTCTGCCCTACGGTAAGATAAAAGGACTGGAGCATCTGGACAAGGTGATTGAAATTGATCAGTCTCCAATTGGAAGGACCCCTCGGTCAAATCCTGCGACCTATACCGGTATTTTTAGTGAAATCCGCAACTTATTTACTGCACTTCCTGAGTCGAAAATCCGAGGTTATAAACCTGGCAGATTTTCATTTAATGTAGCAGGTGGAAGATGTGAAACGTGCAAAGGTGCTGGACTGCGGGCAATTGAAATGAACTTCTTGCCAGATGTTTACGTGGAATGTGAAACGTGTATGGGAATGCGTTATAACCGAGAAACTTTGGAAGTACGTTATAGAGGAAAGAGCATTGCAGACGTCCTCAATATGACTATCAATGAGGCTGTGAATTTCTTTGAGAACATTCCCAAGATCAGCCGTATGGCTAAAACATTACAGGATGTAGGGCTTGGATACGTAACATTGGGACAACAAAGTACCACTTTGAGTGGTGGTGAAGCTCAACGTGTGAAGCTTGCTTCCGAACTTGCCAAACGCAGCACTGGAAATACCTTTTACATCCTTGACGAACCCACTACGGGCCTACATTTTCAAGATGTGCAAATGTTGATTGATGTCCTCAACCGACTTGTGGACCAAGGAAATACGGTAGTTGTGATAGAGCATAACATGGACATCATCAAAGTAGCAGACCATCTCATTGACCTGGGGCCGGAAGGTGGTTCTGGTGGTGGGCATATAGTCTGCGAAGGTACTCCTGAACAAGTGGCAAAATCAAAAATCAGCTGTACTGCTAAGTTTTTACTTGAGGAATTGAACCATTGATTCTGTATAACCTCTTGAATGCACTTGCTGCTGCCAATTAGAATTCCCTAATTTCCCCCTTGTATTTAGAAAACAGAAGCGTGTGAAAGATCGATTTCAACAAAGAACCTGGCATGAAATAAAAACAAACGACTCTTGGTCAATTTTCAAGATCATGAGTGAATTTGTAGAGGGATATGAAAAAATGCAACGCATTGGCCCCTGTGTATCCATCTTCGGATCTGCAAGAACAAAGCCGGGAACAAAATATTACGAGGCGGCAACTGAAGTAGCTAAAATGCTTGTTGGAAAAGGATACGGTGTCATCACTGGTGGTGGTCCTGGAATCATGGAAGCTGGTAACAAAGGAGCAAAAGAAGGTGGCGGAACATCCGTAGGATTAAACATTGAACTCCCTTTTGAACAAAAAGGGAACGAATGGATAGACCCAGACAAGAGCATCAACTTTGATTATTTCTTTGTGAGAAAAGTCATGTTTGTAAAGTACTCACAAGGATTCATAGTGATGCCCGGTGGATTTGGCACCTTGGATGAGCTGTTCGAATC
>CAZKMC010000084.1:0-2630 GCA_964553485.1 uncultured Comamonadaceae bacterium | reverse complement strand
CTATCACCCTTATCCAGACTCATAAAATTGGACGCTTCCCAATCATCCTATTTGGAAAGTCTTTTTGGAACGGATTGATTGACTGGGTAGAAAAGACCCTTCGCGATGAATTTGAAACCATCTCGCCTCAGGATATGGACCTTTTTATTGTTGTAGATAGCGCAGAAGAGGCGGTTGCTGAAATTGACCGGTTCTATGATAAGTATATGCTACGTCCTAACTTCTAAGACATTAACACTAATTATCACAGAAAATATTGGAATCGGTGTAACTTTTCATTGTTTTCAATCGACTTATACATTAAACACTTAAACATTAGCCAGTATGAAAAAATACTTACTCTTTCTTGCAGCTTTCTTCGCCCTTAGCGCAGGAGCTCAGGAATTTCCTTACGAATTCACGGTCTTGACTGAAAGCTATACCGATCTTGAAGGTTCAACTTCTTTAAACAATGGACAAGTTTGGGACGACCCTGAATACATTGTTCCTATTGGGTTTGAGTTCAATTATTTCGGAAATGTATCTTCCACCTTGTTCATGACCAACTTGGGTGCAGGTTTCTACTTTCCAATAAACAACGATTTTGCCAATATCTTCTTCCCATATAGCTCAGACATCATTGATGCAGGCTACGCGATAGACGAATCGATGTCGCCAATCTCATACCTTCTTGAAGGAGAGCCTGGTAGTAGAATCTTCAAAATGGAATGGAACAACTGTGGTTTTTACTACGAGGTTGCTGACCTTGGTGTAGCCAACAACATTGTGAACCTACAAATGTGGTTGTATGAAGGCAGTAATGACATTGACGTGCGTTTCGGTCCAAACAGCATCAAGTCGGATGGATTGGTGCATGATGGCTTCTTGACTAGTCTGTTTGCTGAAGAAGTGGGAATGACACAAGAAACTTTGACTTCTGTATTTGCTCTTCAAGGGGATCCACAAGCTCCAACCGTTTTTGCTTCTACGGACATCAATGAGCTTTTCTCTCAGACCTTTTTGGAAGAAGACCCAACAAATGGGACTGTCTATCACTTCGGTTCAACCTTTGTGAGTGTAGAAGATGATGCTGATGCTAAGGAAAACTGGATGGTATGGCCGTCAATAGTTACAGAGAATATCAACATCCAAACGGATACTCACGCACCAGTGAGTCTTTATGTACATAATCTTGCTGGACAACAAGTTGCTCAGCAGACATTGACCGGAAACTTGAATCAAGTGTCATTATCGCATTTGACTGCCGGCATTTATTTAGTGCGTTTGCAACAGAACAACATCGTTCAGACATACAAGATCGTTAAGCAATAGCTTTAAATCATATCATAAAAAAAGGGGCTCTTCGCCCCTTTTTTTTGTTCCATACTTTTCTCTCCTATTTCACCATCAATGGAGTTGAAATGCGTTGATCGTCTTTGGTCAATACGAGTGAGTAAAGCCCTTGTGCCAAGCCAGTCAAGTCCAATTGGAGCTGTGGCATGTTCATCGGCCGAGAGGCCACCAACTGCCCCAATGAATTAATGAGTTGCACATTTACGCCGTTAAAGTCTGCATCTTTCAATCGAATTGTAACGTTACTTTCAGCAGGGTTGGGATACACCGCTAAGTCAGCCTTGCTCAAATCCGGTACGCTCACAGCAGGTTGCACACCAATGGTGAACACGCCACTACCTAGAAAATCATACGTTGCACTCCAATACTCTCCGTCAAAGGTCAATGGAATGAAATTGGGTGTGATTCCAGGTATGAACGCCCAACCTTCTTGGGTGATCAATCCAAGTTCTCCGTCTGGCAAATCCAGTCCTTCCAAATCGATGCGGAAAAGCACATCGCCATTCTCACCTGTTTCTTTATATCCCCAGGTACGTTCTAGACGTTCCGTATAAATCGGGAAAGCATCGGCTACAAAACTCATTGGGAGGTTGTCATGGCCCCACATCAGGTAATCACCATCTTCCATTTCTGCCGGATTACTCACACGCACTGGGCCTGAGCCCTGGGCATCGGCATGGAAATCATATTCAGTCTCTTGCCCGATCCCGGCTATTTCATGCGGGTATTCTTCCCAGCCGTAACGCTGAAGTGGTCCCGGATCTATTCCGAATTTACCAGCTAAATAGTTGGTAATCAATGTTCGGTGAGATTCAAACACTCTTCTGTTATAGACAAAGTGCTCTCCGATCTTACCCGCTCCAAAACGCTCTTCATAATCCCAACCATAGCGCACATCAACCGAAGCCCCTTCAGCTCTTTCTCCAATGTTGGAGTTGTTGAATGGGAGTCTTTGATCATTGTTCAAGGTGCTGAAATATTGTCCCACTGACCAACGCTCATAAATCACCCCGTAAATCTGTGGCTGACTAGCATCCACGATCCAGAAAGAGGGTGCATTGGCGTAGTTTTCGTCTTGGTCCATTATAGCTGCGCTGAACAAGGAGCTATTCTTCCATGGGTGAAGTAAGAAGCCATTTGCCGCTCGAGCAGAAGCAATCCATCCGTGGTCATTCCACTCAAGCTCTGCTCCTTGTGCCACGGAGAATACAGATGTACTGACCCCTGGCACAACGTCGTTTCCAATGAGGTATTCATTCTCACCGTTAAATTCTACGGCTGGCATTCCATTCATTCCA
>CAZKMC010000083.1:0-10516 GCA_964553485.1 uncultured Comamonadaceae bacterium | reverse complement strand
ATACTAGCTCCACTATCAACGCAAGGAAGTTGTTCTTTCTTATGCCATTTTTTATATTCTCTTGAAATAATTTTGAATGAAACTGAATCTCAAAAAACCACTTGCAATCTTTGACCTTGAAACTACAGGAATCAATGTGGCAAACGACCGTATTGTGGAAATTGCCATTGTGAAGATCATGCCGGATGGACAAGTACACACCAAGCCTACCACTGCTGATCCCTCAGACCGGTTTCTGATCAACCCAGAAATGCCTATTCCCAATGAATCATCCATGGTACATGGGATATATGACGAAGATGTAAAAGATGCTCCCACATTTGCTCAAGCAGCACCTGCCTTGTATAAATTTCTCCTGGACTGTGACTTAGGAGGTTTCAATTCAAATCGATTTGATATTCCATTGCTTGCTGAAGAGTTCCTGCGTGTGGGAATTGAATTCAATCTGGACGACCGTAAACTGGTAGATGTGCAAGTCATCTTCCATATGATGGAACAGCGCACACTTAAAGCTGGCTACAAATTCTATTGCGGTAAGGACCTGGATGATGCCCATGCGGCTTTGCCAGACGCCATGGCCACCTACGATATCTTGTGTGCCATGTTGGACAAATACGAAGATGTTGAGGTAGAGAATGAAAAAGGGGAGCTGTACAAACCGGTCATCAATGACGTGGAAGCTTTACATACCTTGAGTGAACGCAACAGAAATGCTGACCTACTTGGAAGGTTGGTATACAATGAAGATGATGTGGTGGTCTTCAACTTCGGAAAATATAAAGGACAATCAGTCAAAGACGTCCTCGCAAAAGATTCCGGCTATTATGGTTGGATGATGAGCGGAGATTTTCCCCTTTACACCAAAAAGGTGCTCAAGGATATCAAGAATGAAGTCAAAACTGTGGGATGAGAAAAATTACGGTTTTAGTCTCCAATGACTTGAGCCATGATCAACGGGTTCGGAAAACATGCGATTCGTTAATCAAACTTGGTTTTGCACCTACTTTGGTGGGACGCAAATTGACTACTAGTATCGATTTCTCACGGCCTTACCCTGTGAAGAGATTCAAACTCCCCTTTAACCACGGTGGCCTATTCTACGCCACTTTGAACATTCGGGTGTTCTTCTTTCTCCTATTTGCATCAACGGACTTTATTTGGGCAAATGATTTAGACACCTTGCCTGCCGCTTGGTTGGTGAGCAGGTTGCGCGGAAAAAAGCTCATTTACGACAGCCACGAGTATTTTACTGAAGCCGCAGGCTTGGATGGCAGAAGGTTGCAAAAAAGGGTATGGGAGTGGTTTGAATGGCTCATCCTTCCAGATTTGAATGCCATTTTTACAGTAAATGAAAAGATTGCTTCTATCTATGAAGAGCAATATCACTGTCATGTAGCTGTACTGAGAAACGTTCCCGAATTCAACCCATTAATAAACGTGAAAAGTAGGGCTGAATTGAATCTTCCAGAAGGTCCACTATTCATCCTCCAAGGTGCATTTATGGACAAAGACCGCGGAGCGATTGATGCCGTCAAAGCCATGAAGTTTATTGATTCAGGCACGCTTTTGCTTATTGGAGCGGGCGAAGAATTTGATCAGGCTGCTGTTCTTAGAAAAGAGCTGGGCCTTGAGAGCCGTATCATCATGCTGCCAAAGCAGACCTATAACGAATTGAGGCATTATACAGCCAATGCTGACATTGGATTAAGTCTCGATAAGGGCTATTATTTCAACTACCTCTATAGCCTGCCAAATAAGCTTTTTGATTATGTACATGCGGGAATCCCTGTGTTGGCTTCAGATCTTCCAATTGTAGGGAAAGTAGTTCGTGATTATGAATTTGGAGAGGTGATGGAAAATTACACTCCCGAGAACATCGCGGCGGGAATCAATTCAATAATAGCAAAGGGAAAAGGCGCATATGCAGCGGGAATCAGCAAGGTGCAGACTGAATTTCATTGGCACAAAGAATCAGATGTGATCCGAAAAGTCTTTGTAAGAGAAGGCTGGCTTAAGTAAGTTTTTTGAACCACTTTTTACTAAAAAGCCAAATCGGCTGCACCCACAATTTCCAACCCTCAAGCAATTCCTTTTTGATCTCCAGTTCCTGTCCATAAAGCTGACTGGTATATCTTTTACTGATACCATCCGCACCGCAAACTGCCAACAGGGTAGGAGCAAGCGCAGCTTTACTTCCAGTATTCCATAACCACAAATTCAAGTGGTAGTCGCCTAGAATTCCAAAACGGATGGGATAGCGGTATTCTTCAAAACATCTACTTCGGTACAAACATGCTTGATGATGGACCACATTCCGCCAAACTAGTCCCTTGTCAAAACGGGGCGGGTAGTGAGTTCTTGTGTTGGAAGCAGCACCACCGGCATACTCGATTTCTCCAATGAGAAGGTCAGCATCTTCCTCGGCGTAAGCCAACACATTTTTCAAAGAATCATCACTGGCCAAATAATCATCCGCCCCAATGAAGTAGAGCCATTTCCCAGTTGCCTGTTGAATTCCACGGTTCATGGCATCATACACACCGCGATCTTTTCCGCTTATAAAATGGTGAATTTGAGGTTGGAAAGATTGAATGATCTCTCGGCTGCCATCAGTGGATTCATTGTCCAGCACAATCAGCTCAAATGATACATCTGTCTGATTTAGAATGCTTTGCAAAGTTTGTTCAAGGGTGCTTTGGGCATTCCACACAGGCAGAATAATACTGATTTCAGGCTTCCTCACATCAAAGAAGGGTCTGTTTGAAAATTGACAGCGGTAGACTCTTTCAGCTTGCCTCCGGTGCACACCAAAGTACGTGCGTCGAATTGTTTCATACCGGCATAATCATGCGTGGCGATCAATACGGCCTTGCCGCCCAGACTAATTTCTTTCAATAAATTCAAGATGCCACTGGTGGTTGCCGGATCCAGATTTCCCGTAGGCTCATCGGCTAGGATCAATTCAGGTTCATTCAGCAAAGCCCTTGCAATGGCCACGCGCTGCTGCTCACCCCCAGAAAGTTCATAGGGCATTTTATAGCCCTTTGTCTGCAAACCTACTTTTGTGAGCACCTCTTCCATGCGCTCTTCCATGCGTTTTTTGTCCTTCCACCCAGTAGCCTTGAGCACAAATTTCAGATTGTCATTCACAGAACGGTCCGTGAGCAATTCGAAATCCTGAAATACGATTCCCAGTTTCCTTCGAAGCATAGGGACCTTGCGTCTTTTCAGTTTGGTGAGCTCAAATCCAGCTACCTCGCCATCTCCCTCGCTCAAAGGCAATTCTCCGTACAAAGTTTTGAGCAGGCTGCTCTTTCCAGCCCCCGTGGTTCCTATGAGATAGACGAACTCACCAGGTTGAATGGTCAAGTTTACATCGCTCAAGATCACATTTTCATTTTGCCTTATCTGAGCATTTTCAAGCCGTACGGTGGGGGTATCTTGCATGGGTCAATTTCTGATTTGAAGGTAGTTTTTTTGGCTGTCGCCGAGGAGAGTTTTTTTCGTTTTTTTAAACATCACACTCTACATAAAATGAAGCCTCAGCGTTATCTCTTGCCTTCTTAACTCTGAAAACCATTCATCATATACGTTGTCATTTGGACTTGCGATGTTCAAGAGACTGGAGCTAAAAAGTATTTCCAGCCAGTATGAACCTACGCCCATGTGCAGTTTTCTCCTAACACCTATATCTCCCATCACGTCGTATTCCAATAGTCCCGGCCTAGAATTTCCTAATTCTGATAGTCCAAATAAAGGCTTGATGCCTACACTGAGACCGGCATTCTCTTTTCCATTTTTGTAATGAATGTGCAACGGCAAATCAATGCGCAATGGCTGCACCCTGAAAGTCTCCAGTCTACCATTTTTCCTTTCATAAACAACGCGTGGACCTAGCATGTTGGCCACAAATTGAGGTTCAAATTCCCATTTCGAGTTAATTGGGAAAGTGACAGCAATTCCAGCGTGTACGCCCACCACAGCTTGGGTTTCTACCGAGTTGAAAAAGGCCATGGCCGTATCCGAGGGACTCGCTACTCCCGCCAATTGCCCGTAGGAAAGACCCACCACAAATCCCCATTCTATTTGTGGCGACATCTCTTTTTCCTGGGCATAAAAAGAAGAGGCAATAAACAAGAAGATAATGGTAAATATACTTTTCATGTGGACAAGGTACGCATCATCAATTCCATCTCAAATGAATAGAGAACTGATGCATCAGGATTTGACTAAAAGCTTGTTCATGGATTGGGAGATCCGAATATTGAAAGACATTCTCCGCCCCAAGGGAATAGATGAAAAAAGGGAGAATGTGTGTCTCTTTCAACAGGAATGATTTCCCTAGCCCTAAATCAAATGAGAGAAAGGAGTTTTGCAAGCGCATGCGTGAATCAAGTTCATCGGGGAACATGTTGTAGGTCCACTTTGCGCCAAATAACGTCACGATGTTCTGTTGATTGGTTTGATGAACAAAGTTAAAATGAACTGGAATTTCCAGAGTGACCGGATATATTTCCTGCCAGTATTCAATACGCCCGTCTATTTCGTAGTTCAATCGCAGCTTTTGGAAATGGAAGTTCAATTGAGGTACGATGTAGATCTTGTCTGCAAGGGCATGGGCATAATAACATCCCATTTTCACTCCACCATACATTCTGGTTGATAGCCTGTGGTTCTCTTCATTTAAGGTAATGCTGGCGGGACTAAAATGCGCATAGCCCATGGTAAGGGCAGCGCTGTAACCCATGTTGGATAGCTGAAAGGCCACAGGTGCAGCGGTCTGACCAGAAGTCAGTTGAACAATACACATACATACAACAAGTAAGTAGCCTTTTATCATGGTCTCTGCATAACGACACAAAAGCCTAATTTATTGAAGATTCTGCACAACAAAAAAGCCGACATAAAGCCGGCCTTTTTAATATTGGTTGTGGGGGTTAGTCCACTTTGAATTCGCTGTTACTCACCTTTGGGTTCAATACAACATCGCTGTAGGTAATTTCAAAAGTTTGATCGCCGGCACTCTGGAGCATTTTGGTAGCGAACATCAATCCTTGGAACTCCTTGTATTCCAATACACGCGTGCTCATGTTGACTGGTCCCTGAGGTGTTTCTTCTGTGCGCACAGTATTAAGCTTCAATCCTGAAGCAACGCTGTAAAGTTCTGTCGTTACGCTTCCTTCAGCATCCTCTACTTCCACCACGTAAACATCTTCACCGTCAAGTTTGTCTATGCCTTTCAGTGTCTGTGTAAGTCCATATTTCTCTGGATGAAGCGGAGCCAGCAGATCAGCTTGCTGCTTAGCATCCAATATTTCAGAATCTCCCATTGCTTGAGCAGCTCCCATTTGTGAAACACTTCCTTTCTCTCCATCAAATACTTGTTTCATAAACACTTGTCCACCCATTTTCACGGTCATCAAAATCTTGTTGTTGTCCTTTGTCAATACACGCATGTCCAATGCCATTGGTCCCGCTGCCATGCTCCCGGTTTGCTCCAGGCTTTGAATTTTCGATAACTTTTCTTTTCCACCTTTTGCCGCAATGTAAGCATCCATCACATTTTGAACAGACACACCTGCGGGAACAGGCTTAAGGTCTACATACGGCGCTCCGTACATGTCGTAGAACTCAACTTTCCCATTGTAGCTAAACTTTGCAAGTTTGTCGGCAACGGCATCTTTGTTTCCTGCGGCAGTGATATACAGGTTTTCTGGCTGGACATATTTTTTAGCTACGCGCAGAACGTCGTCGGTAGTCACTGCAGACAATTTTGTAAGGTAGGTCGCATAATAGTCTTTAGGAAGGCCGTAACGCTCAATGTTCAAGGCAAACCTTGCAATCGTCTCTGGGCTCTCTAAGGAGCGAGCAAAACTTCCGTTCATGTTGTTCTTGATGAACTGAAGAGTGCTGTCTTCTACAGCTTCTTTCGTGATGCGGTCTAGTTCATAAAGAAACTCTGTTACAGAGCTGTCAGTTACTTCGTTACGCACACTTGCATAGGCGTAAAAACTACCGATGACATCATCCGTATTTAGCGAAGAGCGCGCACCATAAGTGAAAGCTTTGTCTTCTCTTAGATTCTGCATCAAGCGTCCACCAAATACTCCACCACCCATGATGTTGTTCATCACACTTGTTGCAATTGCATCTGGCTCACCTGGCTTTAGGTTTACGGGCATGGTCACACTGATCACGGATTGAACCGCGCCTGGTACTGGTACAAAACACACACGATTTCCTTCGGGAAGAGTAGGTAGGGCATAAGTGTGTTGAGGCACTTCTTTCGCTTCCCATTTCCCAAAATAATCTTCGGCTTGGGCTTTAGCGTCTTCCAGGTTTAGGTCACCTACAATTACCAAATAGGCAATGTTAGGACTGAAATAGGTCTCGTAATAATTGACAAGATCTGCTCGCTGAATTTTTTCTGTCGACTTTTCGGTTTGTTGCTCTCCATATGGGTGGTCAAGACCAAAGGTCATGGCAGAGCTGATATTTCCAGAGGCCGCATCAGCTGAACTTTTGTCTGAAGTCAATCCAGACAATGTCTGTTTGCGCGTCTTTTCAATTTCGTCTTCGGGGAAAGTAGGATTGAGCAATGCATCGCTCATTAGACCTAAGAGCTTATCGCTGTGCTTGGTCAAACTACTGCCGTACATGCCTGTGCTATATGTATTGAAACGTGCCCCAATAAAATCCACCGCTTCGTCGATCTCAGCTTTTGATTTGGTGCTTGTCCCAGACTTCAAAAGCGATCCTGCCATTGAAACATATCCTGCTTTTTCGCCTTCCAAAATTGGATCACGGTCCAAAGTCAACTGATAGGACACACGAGGTAATTTGTGGTTCTCTACCAAGATCACTTTCAATCCGTTGTCCAAAGTGAAGCTTTGGTAATCGCCAATTTGAATTTGAGGAGCCGCTGCAGGAGCAGGCGCCGTAGAACGATCAATTTTTGGCGCACTGCAGGATGCAAGTAACAATACAAATGCAGTTATATAGAGGGTTGTATTCTTCAACATGGTTTTTTGTTTTGGGTGTTATTGAGCTGGATTTGCGTAGTTCTCGTCGTAAAGAAAATACAACACTACCCTGTTCTCAGGTGTGTAGTATTTCTTTGCAGCAGCTTGAATGTCCTCAGCTGTGATCGCCAAATACTTGTCGATTTCAGTGTTGATCAAATTCGCCTCTCCAAGGTACATGTGGTAATTGGCAAGACTTTCAGCTATCCCCGCCATGGACGAGTTGGAATTCACAAAATCACTTTCAATCTTGTTTTTCAGCTTCAGAATTTCTTGGTCGGTGACTTTTGTGTTCTGCGCTTTGAGGATTTCCTCGTTCATCTCTTGTTCTACTTCCATTGGATCTACTCCCATGTTTGCCATAGCAAATGCCAAGGTCAAGCCTGGATTTTCAAGTGCAAAAGAGAACGCTCCACAAAATAAAGCGAGTTCCTTTTCCTGAACTACGGCCTTATTCAATCTGCTCGACTCTCCATCTGACAGCAATTTGTTCAACATGTCTACTGCATAGAATTCTGGAGTTCCCTGTGCAGGAATATGATACGCCTCCAAAACAAGTGGCAGTTGGTCCTTGCCCCAAATAGTGTCGCGGACTTCCTTGGTAGGTGTTGGTTCAGCAATTGTAGGTCGGGGAATTTCTTTTGTTCCTCTAGGAATAGTTCCGAAATAAGAGGCGATCATTTTCTTAGTTTCTTTGATGTCGAAGTCGCCGGCAATAGAAAGGACCGCGTTGTTCGGGACATAAAACGTCTTGTAGAAATCCATGAATTCTGCTTCCGAAGCAGCATTCAAGTGATCCATAGATCCGATAGTAGTCCACTTATAAGGGTGTTCCACGTATGCTCTTTTCATTGTCTCTTCTAACAACCTTCCATAGGGTTGATTGTCTACTCGTTGGCGTTTCTCTTCTTTCACTACTTCACGCTGGGTTTCGATGCCTGCATTTTCCACCTTTGCATGCAACATACGCTCAGATTCCAACCACATTCCCAATTCAAGTTGGTTGCTTGGAAGAACTTCGTAGTAGAATGTGCGGTCATTGGTGGTGTTTGCATTGAGCACACCACCGGCATTCTCCACATACCTTGAGAATTCGCCTCTTCCAATGTTCTCAGATCCTTCAAACAAAAGGTGCTCAAAGAAGTGAGCCATCCCTGTTCTTGATGGGTTTTCATTTTTAGAACCTACATGGTACATTACGGTAACCGCCACAATTGGCGTGCTGTGGTCTTCATGCAAGATAACATGAAGTCCGTTGGGTAGATCGTATTCCACGAACTTAATTTGGCGCAGTTGTGCAAAGGTGCTTAGCACGGGAATACACATGGCCAATAGGATAAGGCTGGATTTTTGGTACATAGTTTTGCAATTATTTTCAGCAACAAAAGTAACATTTTATTCAGGCTGATTAGGAGTACTTCCATGAACGGCAAGCCAGCCATTACAAATGGTATTTTCAATTCCTCGGAAAGTGTATTTTTGAGGCGTCCAGAATCTATTACATGCAAACCTATAAAATCAGTCCCGAGCCAATTACGCTTCAAGAACTCGCAGATGTCGTCCACGGCAATTCTCAAGTGGTGCTGTCTGAAACTTCAGAAGTCAAGATCAAAAAGTGCAGAGATTTTCTTGACGAAGTAGTCAAGAACAACGACAAACCCATTTACGGGATCAATACCGGATTTGGGTCCTTGTATAAGAATTCCATTGGCTCTGAACATTTGGAAACTCTCCAGCGCAACTTGGTTGTTTCCCATGCCTGCGGAATGGGGGCATCTGTGCCGCAAGAGATCGTTCGGTGGATGCTCATCCTCAAAGCCCGTGGACTAAGCTATGGGCATTCTGGTGTACAACTGGAAACCGTAAAAAGACTGCTGGATTTTTACAACAATGGCTATCATCCGGAGATCTTTGAACAAGGTTCTTTAGGAGCAAGCGGAGATCTCGCGCCGTTGGCGCATCTAGCGTTGCCATTGATTGGAGAAGGAAAAGTGAACCACAACGGCAAATTGCTGGACACACAAACTGTACTAAACAAAAACGGCTGGACACCAATCACCTTGAGAGCAAAAGAAGGACTTGCCCTGCTTAACGGCACTCAGTTCATGAGCGCGTATGCGTGTTATTTAGTTGATCAATCCAGACGACTATTAAAATGGGCCAATACCATTGGGGCAATGTCGCTCGAAGCATACAATGGCCGACCAGAACCTTTCGGGGCACCCGTGAATGAAATTCGCAAACAATTGGGACAAATCTCCGTGGCGAAAAGCATGCGGGAATTACTAGCCGGCAGCGAAATGCAGCAACAGCCCAAACCCCATGTGCAGGACCCGTATTCATTCAGATGTATTCCCCAAGTACATGGTGCCACAATGGATGTGTTGCAATACGTCACTGACATTGTAGAACGCGAGATCAACGCCGTCACAGACAACCCAACCATTTTTCCCGATACAGGAGAGATCGTCTCGGCGGGAAACTTCCACGGACAACCGCTTGCACTGGCATTGGATCATTTGGCAGTAGCCATGGCGGAAATAGGAAGCATTTCTGAGCGACGTACCTACAAATTGCTTTCTGGAAGTCGTGAATTACCAGAATTTCTAGTGAACAACCCCGGATTGAATTCAGGGTTCATGATCGCCCAATACGCAGGGGCGTCCATTGTGAGTCAGAACAAACAACTGTGTGTCCCCGCAAGTGTGGATACCATCGACAGTAGCAACGGACAAGAAGACCATGTGAGTATGGGCGCCAATGCCGCCACCAAGGCGTATCGTGTCATTCAGAATGTACAACAAGTACTGGGAATTGAACTCATGCATGCCGCACAGGCCCTTGAATTCAAAAGACCCCTTAAGTCTTCTGCCTCAGTTGAATCCTTACACAGCGCTTTCAGGAAAATAGTCCCTTTCATTGAAAACGACACCTACATGCATCCGCATCTGAAGAAGGCAGGAGAGTTTTTGGATGCAAATCCTTTCTAATAACTAATAATTAGTAATTAATAGCTAATAATTAAGGGGGCTTCGGAAGTGTGGGCGGATAAAAATCTAAGTTCTATTTCTATTTCTAAAATGTATTTCTCCCATTAAAGACTTACTCTAAATACTTGCTCTTGCTCTAAAGTCCAACGCTGGCGCGAGTCTGCGACTCGTGTCGGAAGGTTAATTGTTAAGGGGAATGCTCAATTCTGAGTTTGTAAAATCCAAAGTCCAATGTTCAAGGACAGTTTAAAATGGTGTTCAGTCTAAGTTCTATTTCTAAAATCTATTTCTTGACACGAACCCGCAGCAACCGGGTAACCCGCAATACTTTTCTTGACCTGCCTGTTGGTTTTCCCACAAACCCAAATTTGGACGCAGGTGAATATACGGATTACGACTTTGTCAACGACCCCTTGTTCCAAGGTTCATACGGTGTTTATTTGTATGGCGTTGGCGCGTTTGTCTTGGAAGAGAACTTGTTCGACATTCAGGACCACCCTGCTC